>JAGCQO010000163.1 GCA_017965125.1 Paludibacteraceae bacterium | reverse complement strand
GTCCTCGACGTCAACAAGCAGTATGTCAACACCGACCGACGCTGGCTGCGCCGACAGCTGGCGAGCCACCTCGACCAGCACGCCCACACCACTCGCGCCGTCGTTAGCGCCATCGACCGGGTTGCGCCACTTCGACTCGTCCGCGTCGTTGTCGGAGAACGGACGGCAGTCCCAGTGGGAAAGCAGCAGCACCCTCTCCTTCTTTTCCGGCGAGAACGACGCCAGTATGTTGCGGCACTTGTATGATTTGCCGTCGTAAGTCTTCACACTTGAAATCTGTTCGCTCACCTCCGCACCGTACGATTTGAACTTGGCCACGAGCCAGTCGCCGCAAAGGGAATGAGCCTTCGAGCCTGGCACACGCGGACCGAAGTCAACTTGCTTTTTCACAAACGAGTAAGCCGAATCGCCGGAGAATGGCGCAGGAGCATCGTATTCTGCCTGCGTGCCGTAGGACTGCTCTTTTTTCTTCGAGCACGACGAAATCAGCACCAAAGGAATGAGAAGTAAAACCGCCGCAACGCAGCGAGAAAATCTGTTCATTAATTATCTGTTTATATCGCTTTACTAAAGCCAAATATAAAGGTTTTCCACCTATTTTTATTTCGATTTTTCCCTAATTTAAAAAAAAGATTTATCTTTGCGAGCACTTGCGGAAATAGCTCAGTGGTAGAGCACGACCTTGCCAAGGTCGGGGTCGCGGGTTCAAATCCCGTTTTCCGCTCTTTTTTATTTTATAAGGGTCGCCTCGATGGTGGAATCGGTAGACACGCAGGACTTAAAATCCTGTAATCATTGCGATTGTGCGGGTTCAAGTCCCGCTCGAGGTACGGATTTAAGCTGGTAAGAGATTATCAGCTTTTTTCTTTCTTGCCGGCGAAACCCTTACGCATGCTCCAGAACAAACGACAACGCAGACAGTCCTTGCGCTCGCAGTACTCGCGCTTCAGCTGAATGAGCGCCTGCGACTCGAATGCCGACGACGCGTCCACGCCATAAGAACGCCAGCCCTCCACGATGGAGTTCGACTCGGCAGGCATCTCCTGGAGTATCGCCGTGGCCCTTTCCTCGAGCGCACTGTCGGTATGGCTGCGTCCGTAGATGAAAAGGATGGGAACGATGGCATTGATTATGATGCTGTCTATCGACGCCTTGCCGAGTTTCACGTCGCCGAAGTGCACCGCCTTCACGCCTTTGAGCTCGCTGCGGATGAAGTCGAGCGTCGGGTTTTCCACAAACTTGGATATGAGGTGCGTCGCGTTGCAGATTATGTAAGCGAGCTGGTCGATTCTGACCCACGGCAGGTTCGTCGGACGCATGCGGCCCGTCTTCCACTGCTCTCTGCGCAAAGGCGTCAGCCCGAACTTCGACTGGAAGAACGAGTAGTCGCGAGACAGCTGCGAGAACAACGCCTCGTCGCCGACGACCTCGGCCGACAGCAGAGCGCTCTGCCCGAGCAGCATCGCCGCCACTTGGCTTATGTCGTCCTTGTGCTTGAGAATGTACTTCATCGGTGTGGCTGTGGCAAGATTCTCCATAGCCTGCGAGTTCACGCCAAAGCCGAGCGAACGGGCGATTGACGCGTACATGACCGAAGGCCAGTCGCCGCCAGTCTTTTCGAGTATGTCCGAAAGGCGCGACGTCTTCGCCTCCATGCGCTGAACGAGGCATGAATCGAGCCACGAATGCATCGTGAAGCGGTCAACGTGGCAAATCCTGTCGGCGCAAGGCACCCACGACTTCGAGGCCTTGTTCACGTCGTAAAGCATCTCGATGTCGGCAGGGATTTGAAGTACCATCTGGGGAATGACCTCGCCGTTCGTCCGGAAGACGCGCTCGTCGCTCACACGCACCACGTGCAGAACGACCGAGTCGTAAGCCTTGTCTTTGTCGTGTCCGTGGTTAAACCAGTCGGAAGCCACGTCGTGAATCTCGACATTGCCCACCCAGACAGTGTCGTTTATCTTCACCTTGGCGTTAAAGAAATCGGGACCGGAGTCGGTGTTCAGCAGTCCTTGGTCTATCACCTCCACCTCATCGCCGTCAACAGTCTTCAGCCCGCTCGTCGAGAACAGGCGCAACTGCCAGACATACTGAATGAGTTTCTCCTCCATCGCCACGTTTTTACAGCAGACAGAATTTGTAGTTTTTCTTCTGCCAGAACTCTATGGCTCTCGGCAGCACCGCCAGCATGTTCTTCTGCGCCTTTTTCGAGTCATGGAAAACGACGATCGAACCGCTGCGGCAATACCAGTGGATGATGCGGAACACATCGTTAGGCGAAAGACGCTGATTGTAATCGCGCGTCACGACGTCCCAGAAAACCACACGGTATTTCTTCTTGAGTTCCCTGAACTGGCTTGGCTTTATGCGGCCGTACGGAGGACGAACGAGGTCGCTGTGAATCAGCTCGTCGGCCTTCGCCACATTACGCATGTAAAAGCCAGTGGACGTGTCAAAACCCTTTATGTGGTTGTATGTGTGGTTGCCTACGCGATGTCCGCGGCGAAGAATATCCTCGAAAACCTCAGGATGCTTATGAACATTATCGCCCACGCAGAAGAAAGTCGCCTTCACACCGTACTGGTCCAGGATGTCGAGCACCTTTGGTGTGACATCGGGGTCCGGGCCGTCGTCGAACGTCACGTAAACCGTCTTCTCATCGCTCTTGATTCTCCACAACGCGCCCTTGTAATAGGACTTCAGCAGTATAAAAGGCCTTTCAATAAACATCCTTGTTCATCAATAAACATTCTTCTGGTAAACAGGTCCGTACTTGTCCAAGATGGCTGTACGCTCCTGCTGTTGTGCGAAGCTCAGCACAGAGCCGAGCACTGCGAGGCTGTGTCCGAGGTCGTCGCGCACAGACTTCTTCATGCTGCTGCTCTTGAGCGAATTGAACCAAGTGATGTTCTCCACCTCGCCGTCAGCCACAGCCGTCATGATGGCGTCGCCCTTCTCGGCCTGGCCGAGCTGGTAGTACTGGTCTGCGAGATAGATTGACACATAGTCGTGAGGCACTGTCGTAGCAGGTATGACCTTCATGCAGTAGTCGAGCGCCTTGAGTGCCTTGTCCTTCTTGCCTTCGTTTATCAAAGCCTCAACCAGGCGGTTGAACATGAGGCGGAACGTGCGGCACATGCGCAAGTTGTTCTCGTCGAGGTAAACATCAGGGTTCTCGATGCCGCCCCAACGGAACTTGTTCATCATGTTGTCATACATTATGTCTGTGTTCACGCCCTTCGACACTGTATCGGCGTTCATAGGTATGATTCTGTAGGCAAGTCCTTCGAGCTGGAAGTTGTTCTGCAGGCCGAGGTAATAGCTGTCGCCAACGGTCACTGCGAAGTATATCGGTCTCTCCCAGTCGTTTCTCGCGAGCATCTCGTAAATCATCTGCTCGTGCTTGTAAAGGCGCTCTGGCAGATGAATATTCAGCCTGTCGAGAACCTTCGTTGTGTCCTTGATCCAAGGATTCTCGGCGATGTACTTCTTCTTGTTCACCGGCACGAATGCCTCTTGCGCTGGGCAGTATGCGATGCCGTCGGTCAGAAGGCTGTCGTTCAGCACGAACTCGTCGATAAGGTACTTGAGGTCCATCTGCTCGTTGATAAGGTTCTTGCAGTAGAGCAAGTCACGCGCACCCTGAACGTACTGGTATCTCTTCCACGAAATAGGCAGCGGCTTGGAATCGTAGGCCTGACGACGCATCTGGTCTATGTACCAGTCGGTCTGCAGATAACTCAAGTTGCAGACACGCACGTCGGTTCTGACGCCTTCCACCTCCTGCAGATACCACAGAGGGAATGTGTCATTGTCGCCATTGGTGAATATGATCGCGTTCGGCGCACATGATATGAGGTAGTTATATCCGAAGTCACGACAAGTGTAACGGTTCGAACGGTCGTGGTCGTCCCAGTTCTGACTTGCCATCTGAACAG
>JAGCQO010000027.1 GCA_017965125.1 Paludibacteraceae bacterium | reverse complement strand
GAACGAGTCGCTATGAACAAGCCTCAAACCATTTGACAACATATGTGAGTTAACCGTTATCGTTACTTTATCAGTATCACTATAGAATATTAATAATCAACAAGAAATCATGTTCAACAAATTCAATTATTGCACTTTGCTTTCAGTTCCGACAATTCCGAATTAACCATATTAAAGTTATCATAAAGCGTAGCTAATTCATCTTCCTTATGCTCAATCTCTTGGCGAGCATCCGTTAGCGAGATGGTCAACTGCTCTATCTTCTTTTCCTGAGAGCTTATCTTTTTACTGCTTTTCATGGAACTCCAGGCGTATCCAACGACCAAGCCAACCACCCAAACAACGATAAACAAAACTGCCGACATAAATAAAAAATGACTTTAATAAACGACCAACGGGCATTTTACGAAACACCCTGAAAACCGAGAAGATAAATCTTCCTATCTTTGCGGCAAAGATACACAAATTACAAGACATGAATAATGACCTGAACGTCCTGTACGAGGACAATCACATAATAATCGTCAGCAAGACGTGCCACGACATCGTGCAAGGCGACAAGACCGGCGACACGACGCTGGCAGACAAGGTTAAAGCCTATATCAAAGAGAAATACGCGAAGCCTGGCGCTGTGTTCTGCGGTGTAACCCACAGACTCGACCGTCCCACCTCTGGAATCGTGGTTTTCGCACGCACATCCAAGGCGCTGGAAAGGCTAAACAAAATGTTCGCCGAGCACAAGGTGAAAAAGACCTACTGGGCGATAACCGAGCATGCGCCTGTGCCAGAGAGCGGCGAACTCAGGCATTGGCTCAAAAGAATCGAGAAGAACAACAAAACCATCGTCACAGACAAGGACGCGAAAGACAGCAAGGAAGCCATACTCACATACAAAACAATAGCCCAAGGCGACAGATACACGCTCGTAGAAGTGAACCTGAAGACAGGACGCCACCACCAAATCAGAGCGCAGCTGTCTGCCATAAAATGCGTGATAAAAGGCGACCTGAAATACGGTGCGAAACGCTCGAACGCCGACGGAGGAATATCGCTTCACGCACGACGAATTGAGTTCGAGCACCCTGTGTCAAAGGTCATGATCGACGTGACTGCGCCAGTACCAGACGACAATCTGTGGAAGGCCTTAGAACGAATGGCCACAACAGCAGAATAGACCACGAAAACACTGAGAATCAACAAGAAAGCAAGACACTGCGCTATGCAAAAGAACCGAATAGCAACATTCATAATCGCATGCATAGCATCCCACACCATCGCCCAAAACGCTGAGCCATACACCCCAACAGGGAAGGCGGAACTGCTTGTGCAAATGACCGAGAAGGGCGTTCCCGACGCTTGGAACACCCTGCCGCACGCCATAAACAACGACAGCAGCAAATGGCTCCAAGCCGGCATCTACGGCGACTCGTACGGCAGAACGGACTGGGCCGCGGCGCTGAACCACAGCTTCAGCAACGAACTGAAAACCGGACTTAGCGCCGAATACACACACGATTTCATAAACAAAGACGCCAACAACGACGGCTTCAGAGACCTGCCCAAGAAAAAAGAACTGAGCATAGCCAACCACTGGCATTTCAGCAAAGGAAGATACACCGCCGAACTTGGCATCGAGACGCTCAACAACGCATACACAGGCGGCTCCACCCACTTCAAGGGCAGAAAAGCCGACACCACGAACTACGGCGTATTCACCAAAAGAGACCGGCTGAAAGCATGGACCAGCCACTCCTACGCCTTCAACGCCAAGAACATGGTCGAGGCGCGGCTCTCCTACGCCTACGACTACAAAGAAGCACTCTACGGAACGAAAACGAACCAAAACAACATCAACACTTATGACGCACAGGCCGAATACATCCGCACGTTCAACAAACACCACACGCTGCGTGCCGGAGTCACCCACAACGGCTACATGACAACAAACAACCTGCGCCCCGACGACTCATTGTACATCGACAACATCGAGTCATACGCCAACGACTTCACCACAGGAATCTTCACCGAATACACATTCAAAATCGACAGCATTTTGCACATAAATGTCAGCGCAAAGGGCGATTGGAGCTACTGGACGGGCTTTTTCTACAGTCCAGAAGTCAGCATAAGCTACAACCCATACAAGTCACTGGCAATCAATGCGAACGCATCAAGAAAACAAATCAAAGAAGATGTATTCGCGAACTGGAGCGGTTTATTAATGTCATCAAGACAGATAATCACCTGCTTTCCTTATGACAAGGAGACAAAATGGGACTTCGGCCTATCAGCCACACAGAAATTCAAGCTGTTCGGTAGGGATTTTTCCATAACCGCAGGATACACCAGAACGCAATTCGAGAAACGGCTGATTATCGACTTCGCAAATTCCGACGACCTCCTCTATTTATACTTCTCGGACGAGGACGCGCACTCCGACATCGTGACACTCAAGGCGCAATACGAGATAATCAAAGGTCTGGACGCAACGACCGCATGGAGATGGAGCAACGTGACGCAAACCATCGACGGGAAGCTGCAGAAAGCGCCGTTCGTCAATTCGTACGACGGCATCGTGTCGCTGTCATACACCACCCCAAAATACGACTTCCGCATCGAGGCTGACGCACAATTCTACGGCGGAGGCCGGCTTCCAATGGCCATCGACGGCAGCACGCACTTCGACGCCTACCAGCTCTACAACGCCAGGATAACAAAGGGGTTCGGGCTGTTGTCGTT
>JAGCQO010000162.1 GCA_017965125.1 Paludibacteraceae bacterium | reverse complement strand
TCATCACGGTTGTACTTCTTGTCGCAGTCCTTCACAGTGTCCGCCTCGATGAATGCGTCTCTGTATCCTATCTGGTTGTACTTGTCTATGATGTTCTGCAAGTCAGTCTCGTACAGCGACTTGACGTATTTCTTGGAACTGAACAGGTTGTACCATTTGCCAGCCTCGTTGTTCTTTTTCATGGCTCTGTTCAGCTTCCATACCGACAGGTTGTCGTTGCCCTCGAACTTTATCTTGTGCACCTTCACCTTGCTTCCCTTGTCTATGTCTATGTTCACATAGACGCTGTTAGGCATGGCGTTGTCAAGGTTCTGCCTTATGTTCACAAGCACATTGTAATAGCCCTTCTCCTTGAAGTACCTCTGAACGGCGAGTCGTGTCTGGTCCTCAAGGTTCTTGGTCATCTGTCCGCCTCTTGTCAGTCCTATCTGCTTTTCGAGGTCCTCCCTCTCCGACTTTTTCACGCCGTTGATTATGACGTTCGTTATCTTCGGTCTTTGCTGCAGAACGATGTTCAGGTATATGTCGTTGCCCTCGATTTTGTAGGCGTTTATCTTCACGTCGTTGAACAGTCCTTGCTTCCAGAATCTCTTTATGGAGCTGGTTATCTCGTCGCCCGGTATTGAGATGGTCTGTCCTTTCGAGAGGCCGGAGAATCCGACGATAATCGAAGGGTCGTAGTTTTCCGCTCCTGTCACCTTTATGTCGGCTATCGTGTATTTTCTCGGAGTGGTGTTATAGTCCACCACGAGTCCCGTAGTGCCTTGGGCTGAAAGGCTGCCTGCGAGCGTGATAGTGGCGGCTATTGTTATAATTAGTTTTTTAATAATCTTCATCACTTGTTGGCTTGGTTTCATTCAGAGACCTGTGCTTCGGTGAGTCCGAAACGCCTTTGCCTGTTTTGGTAGTTTACGATTGCTTTGTATAAATCCTCCTTGCGGAAATCTGGCCAGTATAAGTCAGTGAAGTAAAGTTCAGAGTATGCCAGTTGCCATAGCAGGAAGTTGGAGATGCGCAGTTCGCCTCCGGTCCTTATCATCAGGTCGGGGTCGGGGAACTCGCTTGTGGTCAATGCCTTGGATATTGTCTCCTCGTTTATCTCGTCTATGTTCAGTTCGTTCTTTGCGGCTTTAGCGCACAGGTTTTTTACAGTGTCGGTTATCTCCCAACGAGCCGAGTAGCTCAGTGCGAGTATCAGAGTGAGTCCTGTGTTCTTGCTTGTGTTTTCGATGCATCCGTTGAGCTTGTCGAGCACAGGCTTCGGCATTCTGCTGAGGTCGCCTATGGTCTTGAATCTCACGTTGTTTTTGTTCATCGTCGGAGTCTCTTTCTCGATGGAATCGACCAGCAGCGCCATGAGTGCGTGCACTTCCTTTTCTGGTCTGTTCCAGTTCTCGGTTGAGAATGTGTAGAGCGTTAGGTATTTGACTCCGATTTCAGCGGCTCCGGTTATGCTGTCTCTGACTGCTTCTATGGCGTTCTTGTGACCTTCGGTGCGGTCCATTCCGCGCTCCATTGCCCATCGTCCGTTGCCGTCCATGATTATGGCGATGTGCTGAGGCAGTCTTTCTTTGTTTATTTGTTCTTTATATGTCATTGTTTGTATGTTTCGTTTTTCTCATCGGCAGAACTTTCCGCGTGTGCCTAAGTCAATGCCCACGAAAAGTGTCGCCATCGAGAACCAGTCCATGTTGGCAACCTTCGACGTCTCTGTGTAGTCATACGGGTTGTCCATGTCGTCGAACTTGTCTGTGAACATCTTGTGCATTGTCCACTCCAGTCCTATGTTTATTCTTCTGAGCACCTTGCATTTCACTCCGATTCCGAACGGTATGTTGAATGCGTAGTGCATCTTGTCTCTCGAGTCGTCGAAACTGTTCAATCCTGCGCCGACGCAGATGTACGGTGTGAAGAACCTTGACCAAAGGCTTGAGTTCATCTGCCCGTAAGGAAAGAAGTTGAACTCCATCTGCACGTCGCCTGTGAGGTAGTGCTTGTCTATCGGCGAATTGACTTTTCCGTACGCTATCTGCACTTTCGACGCCCAGCGTGGGTTCCAGTTGTATCTGGCATAAACGCCCAGTGCCAGCGCGAAGTCATTGAACAGTGTGCGGTTGTCGTCGCCGAGGTAGAACGACTCTCCAGCCTTGCCGCCTATCTCCCATAGCGCTTGCGCGCGCGTTGTCGCTGTTCCGAAGCATAGCAACAATGCACTAAGGCAAATGATTAGAGAGTGGCGATGTCCAAACATCTTTCTTGTCGATTGAAAAGTGTACTATACTCTTTAATAACGAGCAAAAATAGTTATTATGATTGAGAAACGGCAAATGATGCGAGGTTGCTCACTTATTTTAACATATAAATAAAGTCAGATTTCTATTGCTTTGCAGTGAGTGTGGACTTGATCTTGTTGAAAATTATCGACAGAATGAATGTTGCGGTGAATGTTACTACAGGGGTGTAGAAACAGCAAAATTCAGGTATCTTGTCGTGTGTTGCATCAGCGCCCAAAATAAATATCAGGTGCATGATATAGATGTTGAGGCTATGCTCTTTAGCGAGGCGAGCGGTGATAGCCAACCATTTGCTGTTCGATTTTATATTCTTGAAAAACAGGAATGTGAATATTGCCAAAGGATAAGTGGATGCGAATATGTCTTTGAAAATGTAGCCGTCATAGCGAATTAGTCTAAGCTCTATGATGGATGTTGCTGCGAAAACGGCTATCATAAATGCGTTGAACACATTGTTTGAGAGCAGTCGGCTATTGTCTATCTTGTCAATGTTCTTACGCATCAACGTCCCGATGAACACAAACACCAATCCGAATGTAATCCAGTTGCGTGTTTCGCCAAAAGACAGGTTGATGTCTAACAGGTAGTGGTTGTAGCATCCCAGAACGAGTGTGGCGATGATGATGAATGGAACGGCAATCCATGTCGGTTTCCACAGGTTGAACTTGTTGACGAAATACGCGAATATGAGCGTTTGAATGAATGCCAGCAGATACCAAAGATGGAAGGCAATCATCTCTGTGCGTCCAGCGAATAGCATAAATGCTGCCCATTTAGGGGTGAAGAATGGGCCGGGGGCGTGGAAAAAATATTGCAGGGCGAAGCGGTATAAAATAAAGAAGAGTGAACTGTAAAGAAATATCACAGCTGTCTTTTTCAGCGATTTGACTATTTTGCCTTGTACATCACCGCCGTAAAGATAGAAACCCGAAAGCATGAAAAAACATGGCACAGCGAGTCTTGTTATGGGTTCGGTGTCCCACGGAGTGCTGGTGTGTATGCAAACGACAAAGAATGCGCAAAGTAGTCGCATTGCGTCGAGTCCAAGATTCCTTGTCGGTTGATTTTTTCCCATAAAACAGCCTTGTTTTTTGTTCAGTCGTATGTATTTTCCTCGTGCTGCTCGGTAAGCTCAAGTTTGCCGTTTTTCCATTCCCAGCGTTGCACTGTGGTCTTCATGCCTTCTACGACGTAACCGTTGATGCAGCGGTGCTCTGGGTCGGGTGATGCGTTCACTATCTGGCTGTATTCCTCGCATTCGGTGAATTTCTGCTTGGCCTCGTCCCACAGCAGTCCGGCGTAGAACACGTTGGTGCCGGTGCTGTTGAGCAGTCCGAGTTCTATCTGCATGTCGTCGGTGCCGTCGAAGTTTATGTCCTGCATTGTCACCTCGCCGCCGTGGAAGTTGTCGGCGTACACAGGCCATGGCAGTGACACTCTGATGGTTTCTGCTGTGCCGTCATTGGTGCTGTAAACAACATCCAGGGCTGTGACTTCGCCGTCTTGGCTTACGGTTCTGAGCATTGGTGTCCATTTCTTGTCGTAGTTCTCGCTCAGGATTGTTATTTGCTCTGCGTACTTATGCACTGGGCGCATGCCGTCCCATTCGAAATGGTGCGTGTAGTTCGCGTCGATGTTGCCTTCGGTTATGATCAGCTCTTTGCCGACGTGCGGCAGTCTGTAGCTTAGTCTTTCGCTCGGCTCAAGTCTGTCCCACTTGCCGAGCACGTTTGGCTCCGGCGTGAGGGTCTTGGTCTGCGGGTTGTAGTCGTAGAAGCAAACGAACTCGATTTCTGGGTCGGTCGGTTGTCCGAGGTTTATGGCTAAGAGCTTGTGACCGTTGGAGCGGCGCCATACGCAAGCCGACATGTATTCGCCGTCGGTGC
>JAGCQO010000161.1 GCA_017965125.1 Paludibacteraceae bacterium | reverse complement strand
ACGTCCTCGGCGATGATCAGGATTGGCTTGCCTGTCTGTGCTGCTGGCTCAAGGATAGGAAGAAGCTCCTTGAGTGAGGAAATCTTCTTGTCGTGTATGATGATTTGTGGGTTCTCCATCTCAACCTCCATCTTCTCTGTGTTAGTCACGAAGTAAGGTGAAAGGTAGCCACGGTCGAACTGCATTCCCTCTACGACCTCGACAGTTGTGTCGGTTCCCTTTGCCTCCTCGACTGTGATTACGCCGTCCTTCGATACCTTCTTCATTGCCTCGGCGATGAGTTTGCCGATGGTTGGGTCGTTGTTAGCGGAGATAGTAGCCACCTGCTCGATTTTGTTGTAGTCGTTGTCCACTTCCTGAGCCTGTGATCTGATGTCGGCAACTACAGCCTCGACAGCCTTGTCGATACCTCTCTTGAGGTCCATTGGGTTGGCGCCTGCAGTCACGTTCTTCAGTCCTACGCCCACGATAGCCTGAGCCAGCACAGTTGCGGTTGTTGTTCCGTCGCCGGCCTTGTCGCCAGTCTTCGAAGCCACTTCCTTAACCATCTGTGCGCCCATGTTCTCGAATGGGTTTGGCAGCTCGATTTCCTTTGCCACTGTCACACCGTCCTTAGTCACGTGTGGAGCACCGAATTTCTTCTCGATGATCACGTTGCGGCCCTTAGGTCCAAGTGTCACCTTTACTGCGTTTGCCAACTGGTCAATGCCTTTTTTCAACTCGTCACGAGCGTCGATGTTGAATTTGATTTCTTTTGCCATGATTTTATGTCTTTATTTTTGTTTTTATATCAGAATTAGAATTTAGCCAAAACGTCGCTCTGGCGCATGATGAGGAACTTCTCGCCGTCGAGTTCGAGCTCTGTGCCGGCGTACTTTCCGTACAGCACTTCATCGCCTTCCTCAAGTATCAATTTCTCATCTGTTGTTCCTTCGCCCACAGCTACTACCTTGCCCTTCAAAGGCTTCTCTTTTGCTGAGTCTGGGATGATGATTCCACTTGCTGTTTTCTCTTCAGCTTCTGCTGGCTTTACCAGTACGCGATCTGCTAATGGTTTGATTTTCATGATTCTATAAATTTATTTGATTGTTAGATTTTCTTTCTTGTGTCAATTTAACGACGCCGTACGTTCTGCGAAATGTGTGCCAAAAGGTTTTTGATATATAAATGTCATTTATTTGATGACAAAATGTCAGTGTGTGGCGATGAAGCAAGAAATCTTGTCACTCTTTTAGTTTATGACAAGGCTTGTTCATGACGGTTAATGGAATGTTTTGTCGAAGAGCTTAAAGGTTCTCATCAATGTTTTTTTGCCGAAGAGCGATAATATGATTGCGAGTTTGTTTTTTGTTCTCATCTTAATGTCAGTAAAGCATTTAGCTCTGAGCTTTTTGATTCTCTGCCAATATTCGTTGCAGAACTCGTTGTTCCACTCTTCTTCTGCTAGTGCGGAGCTGATTCTCAATCCATAGAAGCAGATGCTCAGCTGGCGCGACATTGCGGCTCTCCTTTGTTTTTTGTCTTTCGCTTCGTTTATTATTATGTCGGTGATCTCCACTGCGTCGTGTCTCCTTGCTGACAATGACAGAAGCGTTCCTGTCTCTCTTTTGGTGTAATAATACATCTGCAGGTGCACCTCGGTGATTTTTTTTGCCATGGCGAACGCGCGGAAGCAGAACATCAGGTCCTCGTATGTCCTGAACCTGTTGTCGAACCTCAAGCCGTTGTCAAACAACTCTCGTTTGTAAAGCATAAACGCTGTGGAATCTATCTTTTGGTACAAAAGTCCTTTGATAGCTTTCTCTGACGTATATGTTTTGGTGCTGTGTTTACAATTTTCGATGTTTAGTTTTTTCAGCATCTGTAACTCACTGTCAACACAGAACACCAGTGGCGAATATGCGATATCGCTGTCGTTTTTTTTCAGTTCCAGCAACAACAGTTTGACGAAATCTTTGTTGATAATATCGTCGCTATCTATGAACATGATATATTCGCCAGTAGCCTTTGCTACACCGTTGTTTCTGGCTGTTTGCACTCCTTGGTTTTCCTGGCTTACAGGAATAATTCTACTGTCGTCTTGTGCAAACTGGTCTATAATCTCCCGACAACCGTCTGTGCTGCCATCATTCACCAATATAATCTCAAGGTTTTTGTAGGTTTGGTTTATCACACTACAAATACACTCGCCCAAATATTTCTCGCTGTTGTAAACGGGAATGACGACCGAGACTTTTGGATTTTCGCTTATGCTTTTGCCGTTCAGAGGATTCATTTAAACATCAAAATAGTGAAACGATGCAGATTGCAACAATCTGTTATTCTATATCCCAGACTTTTCCAATAATTTCACAAACTGTTCAGCTTGCTTCTTTCTGGAGAATTTCTCTTTCTCTGTCTTGTTCAATTCTTGCGTCGTGCATCCATCGGCAAGCCATTGTTCAAACTTTGCTTTTATGAAATCTTCAGCATCTTCGACAGTTCTTGCCGCAACGCCTGCTTTCGTCGTTTTTATGGCTTCCTCAAGACAGCCCTCGTCACTTCTCACGCACAATACAGGCCTTTCGCATCCCAGCGCCTCGAAGAATTTTGTGGTCATTATGCCTTTTGTGCCGTTCTCTTCGGTCTTGTTGGTAAACACAAGCGCTATCGACGATTCGTTCAGTATCCTTGGCACTTCCGTCAACTTCACAAATCCGTTTATCTCGGTGTGTTCCTCCAGATTGTGCTTCTTCGTCGCATTTACCACAGACTCTTTTGAAGCATCATCTATATACCATTTTATTCTGAGGTGCTCCTTTATCTCAGGTTTTGTTCTCAGAACATTCTCTATGGCGCAGAAGAACATTTTGGGGTCTCTTATCGACTCGTTGTAAAGTCTTCCTGTGTATGTTATGTTGAAAGTGTCGGTCTGTATTTCTTCCGGCTTGAAAAAGTCATTGTCATAGCCGTTGTAGATGACATGCGTGTTCTTGTTGTATTTGCTTATCACGCTTGTGTGCCAAGGCGAGACGCTGACAACCGCTGCGGCTTTCGCAAGCGCCTTGTTTCTTCGCTCCACGCTCTTTTTCTTGTAAATGCGTGGGATGATTTTCTCTATTCCGCAGAGGCATGGCAACTTGTAAAGGAAAAAGTCGTTCTCCTTGTATTCCTCGGCTATGTCTCTCAGGTCAGCCACGAAAGGTATGTTCATCTCTTCGGCGAGCTTCTGCGCGGTCGGGAGTGGGAATGTGTAATATGTGCTACATAAAATCGCATCAAACTTTCTTCCGTTGATTATCTCCCTTGCTTTCTTTGTGAAGATTCTTGACTTTTTGTCAAACAGAAGAGTCTGAATGAAAATGAGCAGCCATTCTATCTTGGCTAACTTTTTATTTCTGCTTTTTACTATTTCGACTTTATGTATTTCGGTTTTATCGCATGTTATGTTACACTCTTTCTGACCAACAATAGGGGCGATGACGGTGACGTCCCAATCCTCGTGACGCTCAAGGTTCTTGCATAGGAAACCCATTCTGGGAGCGAAGTCTGGTGGGAAAGCGTCTGCTATTATAAGCAAGTGTTTTTTATCAGCCATCTTTTCGTGTTATGCGGTATGCTTGGTATGAAAACAAATAAATGCAAATGTAACAAAACAAACCGAAAGCGTGACAAAGGCTTGGCTTTTATTCTTTGCGTATTTGCGGAAACTTGTTTAATATTGTATGATTTTTTTCGGATATGTATTTATGATGAATGTCTCAATCGTGACGTATAACACTCCGCTCGACGAACTGTCGAGGTGCCTTGACGTGCTCTCGCATCCGATTGTGAACCGCGTCTTTGTCGTAGATAATTCGGAGTCGTCTTCTATACATGACATTTGCCGAGCTTACGACTTCGCGCGGTACATACCGAACAAAAACACGGGCTACGGCTCTGCCCACAACATCGCCATACGCGAGTCTATGACCGAAGGCGCCGACTACCACTTGGTGCTCAACTCCGACGTCATTTTCTCAGCCGATATTTTAAAGGAGCTGGTCGCGTTCATGGACTCTAACGAGGACGTGGCGCAAGTGCAGCCGGACATCCTGAATGCCGATGGCACAAGACAATACACCTGCCGTCTGCTTCCGCGTCCTTACGACGTCTTTGCCCGCCGCTTTCTGCCGGCATGCTTCTCAAAACATAGCGACGAACGCTATCTCCTTAAGTTCTTCGACCACAGCCGAATAGCCGATGTGCCTTATCAGCAGGGCAGTTTCATGCTGTTCAGGACCAAGTGCTTTTCCGAGGTCGGGCTTTTCGACGAAAGGTTTTTCATGTATCCCGAGGATATTGACATCACACGCCGCATGCACAGCCGTTTCCGCACTGTTTTTTATCCTAATGTTTCGGTTGTGCACGCCCACCGCGCCGCGTCCTACCACAGCCTGCGCATGACGCTTGTTCATGCCGTCAACATGGCACGCTATTTCAACAAATGGGGCTGGTTCTTCGATTCCGAGCGTCGCAAGGTGAACAGAAAGACTCTTGACGCTCTCGGCTACAAGGGCTAAGGAAAAATCATTTGCACAACTCCGCCACAATCGCCTTGTAGAGCTTTTCGTACGGGAATGTCTCGTCGCTGAAAACGCTGTTGTGGAAAAGGATGGTCACTTCTCCGTGGTGCTTTCTCGTTTGGTTTATCAGCCCGACCACTTCGCGCAGGCCTTGCTCCTCGTCGAGCGCCATGTACTTCTTGTCGCCCACGGTGCAGTCCATCATTATCATCGGGTGAATCCACAGTGTTTGAGACACTTCGCCGTTCTTCGGGTTTATCCATCGGTGCTCGCGGCACGTGCCGGTTCTGAAGCCCACGACGTCGGCGTGTCCCAGTGTGAAATCGTCGGTTATGCCGGCGTCCGCAAGGCTCTGGTAGTCCTGCGGATTGAGCGTGCGGAGGTAGTGGTATCTGTTTTGGGTTATGTTGAGCCCGGTCAGTAGTCTCAGTTGCGCCGTCTCTTTTGGGGCGTTGTGCGTGTGCTCGCCGCTGTAGTAGCTTGTGTGTACGCCTATCTCAAAGCCGTTTGTTTTGAGGTATTCAATCAGTTCCTTTATTATTCGGCAGCCGAGGTTGTATGTCGGTTTGTCCTCTGGCGCAATGTTTCCGTCGGTCGTCGATTTCACGAAGACAATCTCGCTGACTTTTCCTTTGTGGGCGTCACGGAGTTTGTCGCACTCGCTTTTCAGCATTGGGAAAGTGAAGAACTTGTTTTTTTCTATGGGCGACAGGAAATTCCGCAGTCCTTCGATGGCGCATCCTCTTTTCGCAGCGCCGAGCAGACCTCTTGCGGTCTTGCAGTAGAACGGCATGTCGAGGTCGTGCGTTATGTAGTAATGGCTGATTCCTTCTTTCGGCTCATCGACTTGCTCGCCGGCCTCACGCAGCCATGTCCTCAGCAGCCTGCCGTACTCCTCGACGATGGGCGTGCCCAAGAATCCGGCTTTGTACGCCACCGACTCCTTGCCGACGAATCGTCTGTGCTGGTCGCGTTTCTCGGCAGAGCGGTCGGCGTACTCCTCATATCGCGCCATCATGAAGTAGGCCGACGCGAAGATGTCCGCTCCCACGACCAAGGTCTCGCCCGCGCGGCTGACAGTGCCGTCGCCGTAGAGCAGGGGAGTGCCGTCGATGTTCGTGAGCGGAAGCGTCGGCAGGCTTTCCTCCGTGCCGTAGAAGTCGGGGTCGAAGAAGCGGCTTGGGCGTATCACAACCTTGTATTTTCCCCACTGCTGCTCGTCGTTGGTGTAGCCGACCTTCTCGGCGAGCGCGTCGAAAGGCTTGTCGGCCTTGTGGTCTCTGCCGCCAGCTCCCAGCAAGTGGAGTGTTATGTACCGGATTGTATTTTTGAACGTTTCTGTCACTTTTTCAACTCTTTGTGTCTTAACACATTCACAAAATTACGATTTTATCCGAAAAAAACTTCATTTGAAAAACTCGCCACCTTCTAACTATCCGAAATGTTCATATCTTTGTGTTAATCAGAATTAAGCACGAAATTTTATGAAAACACAGAATATCAGAATATCAAAAGGTGGTTTGCTGGCGCTGGTTATGCTTGTTTTGTTATGCTCAGTCGGCGCTTCGGCCAAGAAGAAGAAAAGCAAAGCGCCGGTGAAGGCTATCGCTGCGGCACGTGCTATGGTGAAAACGGCTTCCGCGTCGGGCAGCAACACCCTCAACGGACATGAGTTCGTGGACCTCGGGCTGTCGGTCAAGTGGGCGACTTGCAATGTCGGCGCGACGAGCCCTGAACAGAGCGGCGACTTCTATGCGTGGGGCGAAAAGCAACCGCACGCCAACGCGCATTACGACTGGGATAATTACTCGCTGTGCAACGGAACGTACACGAAACTGACCAAGTACGTGAACGACTCCAGATTCGGCAAAGTGGACGGAAAGAAGCAACTGGAGGCGGCTGACGATGTGGCTACGGCCAAGTGGGGCGAAGGATGGCGCATGCCGACGCTCAAAGAACTGGAGGAACTGGAGCAGAACACCGAGTCCATGTGGGTGAGCAATTACAAAAAAACAGGAGTGTCGGGCCTTCTCGTCAGGAGCAAAGTGAAAGGTTATGAGGACAGGTCGATTTTCCTGCCAGCCTCAGGATTCATTTTTGGAACATCGCTCAGCAGCAAAGGCGAGTACGCCATCTTCTGGTCATCGACATTGAGTCCCGACAAGGATGTGAACGCCATGGGTCTGAAGATGAGCCGTGAATCGTTCGACAGCCATGCCGACTACAACCGTGTCTATGGCGCGTGCGTCCGTCCGGTGACTAAGTAGTCTTTTTAGATAGCGTAAATACCCGTATGGCAATGAAACTGAATAGAACGAATACGCAAATTACGAATATGTCCAAATTCGGATATTTCAGCTTCTCGCCTCGGCATTTCCATGGCTCATACTGGTCGCAGTATATTTTTATGTTTTTGCTGTGCGTGTCGTTGCTCAGTTTCACTTTGCCTTGGTACATCTCGCCATTGAAGTAGTATTCCACGATGGCGAAATTGCTTGCGAACGATGCCCTTCCGCCCGTAGGTCCGAACTTGTTGGCTACAATCGGCGCTGACAACGCGTCCGAATACCAGTCTGTGATTCTGGCGTTGGTCTCCACATAGTTGCGCGACTCTATTCTTTGCCATGCGAAAATGATGGCGCATATAGCCAGGAGCGAGATGAATGCGATTTTCGTCCAGCGCATGTCATTTTCGGCGGCTTGGGCTATCGCTTCCTCCAAGTCATCGCCGTCGTCGCTGTTGTCGAAGAACTCGTCATCCAGCTCTCCGTGCCAATTCAGCTTGCGTTTCTCGCGTCTTTTCTTTCGTACGACCGCTGTGCGTGATTTTTCTTCTTTGCTCTTTTTTGCCATCTCTCTAATTCGTTTGTTTCTATTT
>JAGCQO010000160.1 GCA_017965125.1 Paludibacteraceae bacterium | reverse complement strand
GAGAACGAGTTCAAGGCTCAGGTCAAGCGCCACAGCCAGAAAATCGAGTCGCTCTTCGGACAGACACCAAAGGTTTTCTGCAACACAGAGCTCATTTACTCCGACGAGATAGGCGAGTACATCTCAAAGCTTGGCTTCAAGGGAGCTTTGCTCGAGGGCGCAAGACACATACTCGGATGGAAGAGTGCAAACTACACTTACAAGCATCCTTATGTGGATTTGGGGCTCCTGCCACGCAACACGGAGATGTCCGACAATATCGCGTTCCGTTTCTCTAACTGGGGATGGGACCAGTATCCGCTGACTGCCGACAAGTACATCAACTGGGTGGCAGACATGAAGGACGGCGAGGACTTCATGTTCGTGGGAATGAATTACGCAGCGTTGGGCATAAACAACCATGCTGACTCGGGCATTTTCGAGTTCCTGAAAGCGCTGCCATATCAGGCTATGGTAAAGAAGGTGAACTTCGTTACTCCTTCCGAGGCTTTGGCTGCGTCGAAGAACGATGACGTGCTGACCACAGGCGAGCCAATCTCATGGGCCGACGAGGAGAAAGACCTCAGCGCATGGAACGGAAACGACCTGCAGGGCGAGGCCTTGCAGAAGCTTTATGCGGTAAGCGAGAGAGTAAGACTCTGCACCGACAAGGCGCTGAAGTACGACTGGCTCAACCTTCAGGCGTGCGACAATTTCTACTACATGTCCACAAAGCACTTCGCCGGTAACACAATAGCCCACACAGGCCCATACGACAGCCCATACGAGGCATTCATGAACTACATGAACATTCTGTCGGACTTCCTGCAGAGAGTCGAGGAGCAGTATCCTACGACAATCGACAACGAGGAGCTCAACTCGCTGCTCAAGACGATTAACAACCAGGAGTCGCAGATCGTCGAGCTTGAGGAGGAGATTGCGAAGCTCAAGGGCGCAAGCAAGAAGACGACAAAGGTGAAAGATGAGGCTGCGCCGAAAGCCAAGGCAGAGCCAAAGAAGAAAGCCCCTTCTGCAACAAAGAAGACCACAAAGAAATAAACCTGACATCAGGCTATATGAACGGAACTCCCAGGCAGCGAATGTCTGGGAGTTTTTTGTAAACAAATGTAAAATTTTCTTTGGTTCGTTAGAGAAAAAGTGTTAAACTTGCACCTAATTTTTAGTCAATAAACAATAGCATGAAAATGAAAAAAGCATTTCTTTTTGTTATGATGTCGCTTCTGACATTGGGAGCGATGGCAGAGGATAAGGCGCCAGAAAAGGGCCCTGCTGTGTTGGAGACAGAGAACTTCTCGGTTAAAGTGCCTAAGGGCTGGGTGATTAAGAATTTCAAATCTGGATATACAAGTTCTGTTGAACTGGTTCCAGAAAAGAAGCCAACACCAGCTACAAACTTCGGCTACAGCATTGAAATCTGGTCGTTCCGCTACAGCGGCTCTACAGTGGAGAAGCAGATCGATCAGGCTTTGCGTCAGTATGGCGAGGGCGCAACAAAGAAGCTGGAGGATGTGAAAATCGGCGAGAACACATATCAGCACACATTCTTCGACGAGGGTCACGGCTCATCTCAGCATCTTGTTACTGCGCTTAAGGAAAGCGGTGTGATGAACATCTCTATTCACAGCTACT
>JAGCQO010000159.1 GCA_017965125.1 Paludibacteraceae bacterium | reverse complement strand
TTGATAAACACAGGAAAATCATCTCTGCACTATTACGATGTGCTGACAGAAATGGGCGCAAAACCGATTATGCTCGTTGCTGTCGCCAAGTCAATCCACCCTAATGAATAAGAAATGAGAAAAGCCATTCTACTTTTTTCCCTGTTCCTTTGCACCGCTACCGTAGCTGTATCAAAGAGTAAAAAGGTCGAGAGCAACAACACGTTCAAAGCTTACGCCTTCTGCACAAGAGACAATGACTCGATGGAATACACTCCATGGGAGAGCAACAGTTCCGAGGGCGTGCTTGACATGCAGAAGATGACAATAATCATCAACGACTACGATAACCCGCAAGTGTACAAGATAGACTTCTTCAATGAAGACGAGTTCGGCAATTTCATCATGCAGTGCATCAATTCAAAAGGCGTGGACTGCATCGTGAGAGCCGAGCCTGAGACTATCGATGGCGAGCGTTTCTACCACTTGTACATCGACTACAGCGACGTGACGCTCGGCTTCATCATCCAGTTCAAGGACGAGCAGACAAACGAGAAAGGCATTGAAAGCATACTGCCTACTCTCCAACAAAATACATCAGAACAACTCCATAAACAAGAATAAGAATCTGCAGGAGCGTCTTTCCGAGCGAGTTGCCTTTGACGATCAGAGGCAGCAGCGAGAAGAGCGACAGGTAGATGAAACAGCCGGCAGCCACAGGAAGCAGGTAAACTGCGAAGCCTTCGACCCTCTGCCCTACCGTGAGCGCGAGCAATGCGCCGAGAACGGAGCTTGCGGCTGACAGCAGATTGTAAAGCAGCGCCTTTTTCTTCTTGAATCCAGCTTTTATGAGTATGCCGTAATCGCTCAGTTCCTGAGGCAGCTCGTGTATGAAAATGGCGATGGTCGTTGACAATCCCACCTCGTAGGAAATCATCCATGAGACGGCGATGAGGATGCCGTCGGTGAAGTTGTGGATGCCATCAGCGACTAAGTTCATGTAGCCCACCGATTTGAGCGACTTCTTTCGTGGAAGATGGTGTTTGTGGAACATGTGAACGTTCTCGATTATGAAGAATATCACAAGACCCAGCACCACGAGCCAGCCTATCGTGACGAAATCGCCGATGCCCTCATAGCTCTCCGGCAACAGCTCAAACAGCACATTGCCTATCATGCTGCCGACGGCGAAACTGACCAGAACGAACAGCACCGTCTCCTGGTAACGCTTGTTGACCGACAAAAGCACAATGCCCGACAGAGCCACAAGGCTCACTGCCACAACCGACAATATCGTGTAAATCCAAATTTCCATTTCCATCTTTTATATTAACCTTCCGCTTTTTTCCACCATTTCCTTTATCGAGCCGAGGAAGTTGTCGTCGCCGAGCAAGTCCTCAAGAGCGATGTTCATGCGGTAGCACCATTCGTTCTTCGGATTGTCCGGCATGTTTATTCTCTCGTCGGCCTCGTTCACGCCCTTTGTCATGCGTATTGACGTAGCGATGTAGTCCTGAAACGGAATTATGCACATCATCGCAGGCGAGTTCAGATGCTGCTTCACTATGGCAAGAGCCGTTCCGCCGTCGATGCTGTTAGGCAGTTCGCCTTGCATTCCGAGCGTGTTCTTGTAGAACCTCTCGAGCTTCGCCTTGTCGTTCGCCATCATCTCCTTCCACCACAGTCGCAAAGGCGGCATGTCGTGCGTAGTCGTTGTGCAGACGGCGTAGTAAGGCACGTTGTCGAGGTTGTCGAACTCCGCCCATTGCTGTTTCGGCATGGACTGTATCTCGAGTGTCATTATCTTCAGCTGCCTCATTACGTCCGGCACACAGTCTGGTATCATGCCAAGGTCCTCGCCACAAACAATCATGCCGCTCGCTCTCTGAAGCTCAGGGAGTTTCATCATCGCCTGCTCGTGCCACAGCGAGTCGTTTCGTCTGTAGAAGTACTCGTCGTACATCTGGTCGTACACGGCCTTCTGACTCGCAGTCAATGCGTTGTAGGCCTCGTTTCTCTCCTTGGCTATTCTCGGATGCAGCTCGCGCTCGTTGTTCTTGTCTTTTATAAACAGCACCCACGTTCTTGCCGTGAGCATTTTCTCCGTGTTCTCTTTCGAAACGCCGTTCTTTTTGCAGACGGCATAAATGGCTCTTTGTGTCGAGCAATGGCTGCCCAGTCGCAGCCTGTCGCCGTCGGCTGGGACGGTGAATGTCTTTATCATGAAGTCCGCGTCCTGTCCGAATAGGCGTTGCATCTGCTCGCGTGTGAAATACGGCTCCGTCAGTTGCTCGAATGAAAGCATCAGTCCGTTCTTCAGCACCTCGCTGTACGCGTAGGCCTTAGCCTTGTCAAACTGGCCCATGAGCCCCCAGAACTCGTCTGTTCTGACCGACCAGATACGGAAAAATCCAAGGATGTGGTCTATGCGGTAGGCGGCAAAATACTTCTCCATCTTCTACAGACGGCTCTTCCACCAAGCAAATCCATCCTTCGCCATCACGTCCCAGTTATATGTCGGGAAGCCCCAGTTCTGTCCCTTGTTCGAGAAGAAATCCGGCGGTGCGCCTGCCGACATTCTGGTATTGAACTGCTCCGGCTGCATCCACACATCGACACTGTTCGGACTCACGCCGATTGGTATGTCGCCCTTCAGCAGAATGCCGTTGCTTCTTGCGTAGTCCGAAGCCTCCTTGAGCTGCTTGTCGGCATAATACTGCACGAAAACATAGAAGCCGGCGTTTTCAAACTCCGCCAAAAGCGCATCCGCTTTTTCCTCGTCGTACTGCGGCATTTCTTTCCATTGGCTCAAGTCTGTTGTCTTGTATTTATCTCTCAGACAGCAATATAATGCGTACGACTTTATCCAATCCCCGTTCTCGCTCACAAAGTTGCGGTAAGGCGCGCTCTGTTCCAATCCGTTTTTCACTGCGTCATAAGCGGCCTTGAGAAACTCCATTTTCAAAGCATAGACATTCTCGTAATCCATCTTTTTCAAACGATTGAGCTTCTTCGCCTTCTTGTGGTACTTCTCCAAAAGGTCTGCGCCAAGTCCTTCTATGTCGTCAATTCTTATGTACAGCGGATTCAACGCCTTAATCGACAGTGGATTATATGGATATGAGTCGGCTCTTGTTCCTGTCAATGTCGTGTCGTTGACCGGCAATGTCTGGATTATTCGCAGGCCTGTCTTCTTCGCCACATCGACGAGCAGCTTCAAGTCCGGGAACTCGCCTACTCCGCCGTCAAGAGCGCTTCGCAACGAGAATACCGGCAGAACGATTCCTGCCACTCTCGGATACGAATCCTTAAAAAGCGGCAAGTCGTCACGACTGTCCACTGGCTGATTCTGCAAGTAGTTATCGCCGTCCTGCCAATATCTTATGTCTCCCTGCTCGTCCACCATGACGTACTTGTATTCGAGCGGAAAACTAACGTCGTTCTTTTCTATGAAATAGTCTCTGCCATTGCTTGTCGCAAGGACATTCACTTCCTTATACAGCCAGTTTCCCAACGTGTTCTGACTGCCGACAACTGCCATGCGCAGACGGTACATCTTAATGAGCAGCTGTGTGTTAGGCTCTATCGTGAGATGAAATTTCATAAGCCGATAATGTTCTTAAAGGTTTCGGTAATAGCCGCAGGTTCTGCAGACAACTCTCGCGTTCAACTTCTCCAAAGTGTAGTTGCCGCAGTTCGGACAAACCTGCTCGATGTACGAGCCGTCGCCGTTCGAGTATTTACGCAACGCTCTCTCGACACCGATTTTCCATGTGTTTATGGACTCGTTGTTAAGCTGCAGACCAGCCACCAGCTTGATGACCTGCTCGATTGGCATTCCGTATCTGAGCACGCCGGAAATCAGCTTCGCATAGTTCCAGTACTCATGGTCGAACTTCTGCGAAAGTCCCTCGACCGTCGTCTTGAAGCCACGTTTGTTTGTGAACTGGAAGTCGTATCTCGACTTTCCGTCCGCTCCACGCGACTTTATTATCTTGCCCGAAGTGACCGACTTTGGCAGCATGATGCCGTCGTCCTCGTCGTTCAGTCCGGTGAATATCTCGTAAGGTCTGCCGTCAAGCAATCCGACAAACGCGATCCATCTTTCGCGGTTGTTCTGGAACCTAACCACGTCGCAGTCCAGCACTGCCGGACGCTCTATCGTTCTGACCCAGTCGTAGTCCGACACGACCGGCTTGTTCTCTTTCTCGAAGGACATGTTGTTGGTCTCTGACGTCACCAAGTCAAAACCGTTTTTCCATGCGCTTATATACAGTTGAGACAGCACGTCGGCGCCATGGTCGGCATAACCAAGCCGCAGCAAAAAGCCATGGTCAACATGGTTTTTCAGACGCGCCATCACCTTGATATACTGTAGTTTGTCTATGTTTTTTCTCAAATAAGAATCGAACGGCGACGTCGCCACAAGCTTGTCGGCCAACTCGCCTGTCGCATAGGCACTCGGCTCACAGCCGCAACTCAACATCCATTCCTTGAAAGGCTGACGGAATGCGACTCTCGCGTTTTCCCTCGTCTCAACGCCCTTGTCGTCGAACGTCGTTTTGGACGGATACATGGCGTAAATCTGCGACATCGGATATACGCCCTTGGAAACGCCGGCAAGCACTGCTGAATCTGTCATCGGCATAATAGAAAGCAACGACACGTTTCGTCTGCCATACTGACACATGTCGCTGTAAAGCGCCGAATTCGTCTTCGCCATGCGGACTATGAACTGGCTTTTCACCTCCTTGTCCTTGTTGTATATAGGGAACGCGCCACGTGCCTTGCCCAGCGAAATCGACTCCGCATAGGCCGCCTCGAA
>JAGCQO010000158.1 GCA_017965125.1 Paludibacteraceae bacterium | reverse complement strand
TTTGAAGGATTCCTGCCTGTTAAAAAAGGCCGCCAGACCAAGTTCGCAGCCATGGCGCAGGAAAAAGGGACAATGATTGTATACGAATCGCCATACAGAGTGCTCAAGACACTGACTCAGCTTGCCGAAGTCCTCGGACCAGACCGCAAGGCGTCCGTCTCAAGGGAAATCTCTAAAATACACGAGGAGACTGTAAGAGGCACGCTCAGCGAGCTTGTGCAGCACTTCACAGAGCACCAGCCTAAAGGCGAGTTCGTGATGATTATAGGCGGAGCCGAGGACTAAGAAATCCTCAACGCTTTTTCTACAAGTTTCTCCACCCAGTCCTTGTCCAATTTGCCGCGCAGTATCTCAAACTCACGGTTTCTGCTGTCGTCGGACTGGTCGATGCCGAAATTCCATCTGAAAGCGCCCTCATATTCCTTCTGGGCATCTGCCACAACAAGACGCTTCAGGTCATCGACAGCCCTCAACGCGCTGTCACGCAGCTCCTGCAAGTCGCTGTCGTCTAGCTGCTCCTTGCCAAGCATGCTTTCTGCCACAGCAGTCGCATACGAGGCATTGGCTTCGTCATATTTCGAGGCTATAGCAGAAAGAGCATCACGCAGACCTTCGACAGAGTCCACTGAGCCATCCGCCACCGAACGCGTCAAATCTTCGATTTCCGCCCTCCTCGCTAACATTCCGGACATGTCCACCCACTCGTCATCCACGCCGCCGCATTTCGCTGCATTCAGCCCTATGTAGATTCTCAGCGCCAAATCGTACAGTTCATAGCCCGTCATTGAAGGCTTGCGGCTTATCAGCACGTTCTTGTCCAACTCGCGCCTCTCGTCACCTTCGTCGAGGAATCGCATCAGCCTTTTGTAGCCTCGTCTTATCTGTCCTATCGTGTACGGATTGAAAAGTCCGAAGTTTATTATGTCGTTTTTCTGGTTTGCCGCTCTTTTATCACGGCTCTCCCACTTGTTCACATCACGATACGTGCCGAGACTTCTGAGCGACAGTCCTGGCAACACACGCGAGTACATTCCTTCCGATACGAGGTATGAAAATGGAAAGTCTGGAACATTGACTTTGCTCTTATGCTTGCCCAGCACAACCGAGAACACGCCTATACGGCTTGGCCAAGCCATGTAACTGTCGCTGCCGAACTTGCTGCCACGGTCAACCACTCCGTAATGTATCGGACCGCTCTTGTACATGTGATTGCTCTGGTTCGAGCCGCTGCCAGCGTTGAACATGCTCAGGCTCGCAGCGATAAGCAATGTGGATTTGTGGTGCGACACGCTGAACGGCCCTGCGAACAACGCCGCCGCCTCGCCGTGCATCATCTGACAGTTGGCGAAGAACACGGAGTCGGTCGCCGCGAACTGCTCGCCCACTTCGCTGCTGTTGCCCACGAAGCAACGCTCTATCTGTGCTCCGTCGGTCACACGAGCGCCTTCCGCCAAAATGAAGTCGCGCGCCACGACACCCCAAGTCACCGACGATGCCGCTTCCTCCGACGACAGTATCGTGCCATTC
>JAGCQO010000026.1 GCA_017965125.1 Paludibacteraceae bacterium | reverse complement strand
GATGTGGATGTTGTGCTTTTCGACACTCAGGACGTCGGCGCGCGTTTTTACACCTATATAAGCACGCTGCATTATGTGATGGAGGCGTGTGCGGAGAACGGCAAGAAGCTCATAGTCCTGGACCGTCCGAACCCGAACGACACTGTTGACGGACCGGTCTTGAAGGACTCGGCGTTGCGCTCGTTTGTGGGACTCGATTTCCTCCCTGTGCTTCACGGATGCACAGTAGGCGAGCTGGCTATGATGATGAACGGCGAGGGGTGGCTCGAGAACGGCGTGAAATGCGACCTTGCTGTGGTCAAGTGCAAAGGCTGGAAGCATGGCGACGCATGGAGCCTGAAGATAAAGCCGTCGCCAAACCTGCCTAACGACCAGTCGATAAGGCTTTATCCTTCGCTTTGCCTGTTTGAAGGCACGAAAGTGAGCGTGGGCAGGGGCACGTACAAGCCGTTCACCGTCATTGGCTACCCGAAAAAGTCATGCGGCTCGTACACATTCACGCCTCGTCCGATAAAAGGCATGGACGCAAAACCGATGCACAATGGGCAGACGTGCCACGGACTCGACCTGCGCAAGGACACGAAGACTCGAGGCTTTTCGCTGAAGTATCTTGTCTATATGTACGAAAAGATTGACAACGATTCGTTGTTTTGGGGCAATAGCAAATTCTTCGACAAGCTCGCTGGCACGTCGGAGCTTAGGACGCAGATAATCAACCGTGTTCCGGAAGCGGAAATCAGAGCGTCGTGGCAAGCTGACTTGGATGGTTATCGTGCTGTGCGCAGGAAATATCTGCTGTATTAGTTGTTCTTCGGCATTCTCAGCATGACCACAAGGTCGAGAACAGCCGAGATCATCAGAGTTATGGCCCAGATGTCGTTTTGCTTGTACATGAGGTAGGCCGAGAAAAGCAGAAGCAGAGTGGAAATGAACTGGGTGTTCTGCAGTCTTCTGATTCTGAAATCGTCGGTGTGCTTGAACGAGATGATGCGCACGGTAATCATGCCTGCGACACCTATGCAGAATGATATGAAAGCGTGTTCATTGCCAGTGAAGTAGAGCACTACGCCAACGACAGCCAATATGCCGGAAAGAAGATAGATGATGTTTACAATTGCGCTTTTTTTCATGGTCGGTTATTCTATGATGAAGACGTCCTCGTTCTCTTTTCTCATGAGGTATTCCTCGCGCGCCTGATGTTCAAGCTGGCTCTTGTCCTCCTTGAATTTGTTTATCTCCTCCTTCGTGTCGCTTATCTTCTGTTCGTATTCCTCTTTCTCTTTTCTGAGTCTGTTGGCGGCCGAAGTCTCCTTGCAACTTCTCAAAATGCTGTTGTCGCCGAATCCGATGACGAGCGCGGCTACGATTCCGACGATGACGAATTTTAGAATAATGAGGATGTTTTTTTTCTTCTTTCTCGTGTCGCTTTTTTCGTTCGGCTCCTGTTGTGTGTCGTTGATTATCTCGTCCATTATTTATAGTGCATTTTTATGTCACAAATATAGTTGATAGTTGTGAAAAAGGGATTATCTTTGTAATCAAACAAAAAATCGATGGAAAATTTCGTTGTTTCAGCGCGTAAATACAGACCAACCACATTCAAGTCAGTTGTGGGGCAGCCTGCGCTTGTCGCAACGTTGAAGAATTCCATCCAGAGCAACAGATTGGCTCACGCTTACCTGTTCTGTGGTCCGAGAGGCGTCGGAAAGACGACGTGCGCGAGAATCTTCGCCAAGACCATAAACTGTGAGCATCTGACACCAGAATTTGAGGCATGCAACGAGTGCCAGTCCTGCAAATCGTTCAACGACCAGCGTTCATTCAATATCCATGAGCTTGACGCAGCGTCCAACAACTCTGTGGAGGATATTCGTCAGCTTATAGAAGTGGTGCGTGTTCAGCCTCAGGACGGCCAGTACAGCGTCTTTATCATAGACGAGGTGCACATGCTGACGACGGCTGCCTTCAACGCCTTCCTCAAGACACTGGAAGAGCCGCCTTCATACGCGATTTTCATTCTCGCCACAACCGAGAAGCACAAGATAATCCCTACCATTCTGTCACGTTGTCAGGTTTATGACTTCAACCGTATCGGTGTTTCCGACATTGTCGGACATTTGGAATATGTGGCGAAGTCGGAGAACGTGAACGTCGAGCCTGAGGCATTGAACGTGATAGCCCAGAAGGCGGACGGCGGAATGCGTGACGCGCTTTCGACTTTCGACCAGGTGGTCAGCTTCTGCGGCACCGACATTAAATACAAGGATGTAATCGAGAATCTGAACGTCCTCGACTACAATTACTATTTCCAGATTGTAGATGCAATGCTGCAGTGTGATGCGGCAAAGGCGATGATGATTCTCGACGAGATACTCTCGAAGGGCTTCGACGGCGCCCATTTCGTGTCGGGACTGTGCAGCCACTTGAGAAACGTCTTGGTGTGCAAGGACGAGCAGACCATAAAACTGCTTGAGGTCGGCGCTTCGATAGGCGAGACATACAAGCAACAGGCAGGCAAATGCGACCTGCAGTTCCTATACGATGCGCTGCGGATAGTCAATGAATGCGACTTGAGGTATCGGCAGAGTAACAACAAGCGTTTGATGATGGAGGTTATGCTTATCCGGCTGTGTCAACTGCCGGCAAAAAAAAAATGAGCTAAGCCAAGATTCGTCCATCTTTGACTTCGACGAGTTCTCGGAGGGCCTGGATTGGCTGTCACTCTCGAACGTATTCACGAAAACAAGTCAAACACAACAGCAAACCGCTTCTCCTGCGGCACCAAGCACGCAGCCGGTGAAGGCGCCTGAGACTGTCGCGGCTAAACCTGTCGTTTCTGCGCCAACCACCCGTAAGAGAGTCGATTCCAGCACAGCGGTTCCGCAAGGCGTGTCGATATTGGGCATTGGCAAAGCCGTCG
>JAGCQO010000157.1 GCA_017965125.1 Paludibacteraceae bacterium | reverse complement strand
GATAGGGTGGAGTATTGAGGTTGAGTTTATTCTGCAACTTCTTTAAATATGAAGTGTACCCCTAATGACTCTATAAATTCTTTTACTTCTTTGAGTGTTGCATCATAATCTTTAGAGGAACCAATTACAACAATAATTAATTTGTCTTTGTAGCATCTCTTTGAGTAATATACTACTTGGCCAATTAATCGTTCATATGCATTGCTTTTCTTTTTGATTTGTTTGGCTAACTTTAGTTCAATACCGCAGCTGCTATCGAATAGATCGATGTCACATTTCAATGCTAAAAAGCCGCCAACGCTATATTGGCTGTGAACATTTGTGTCGCCAAATTTGTCACGCAATTGTTTAGTAATTGTATTTTCTACATCGCGTTCCTCTTTACCGTAATATTGCGATTTTTTTATTACTAAATGTTCTTTTATAAAATATTTGATTTCGGTTATGTCTGGTATTGTAGTATATTCCATATTGTTGCAGTATTGTTTTTTTAGTAGAAATAGGAAGTTGATGTTATATGTGCAAAATATTTATAGGGATTTTAAACATGTTCCAAAATCTGCCTTTGTGTTTATGGCATGTTGGCTGGCTTCGCGGAGGGGATGGTGAATCTTTGTTTAAAAAGATGTATATTTGCATTTATATTCCAATTGATAAGGACTTATGAAGAGAATACTGCTCGTGATCACAGCACTGACGGCGATGGTTTTGGGAGCCTCTGCGCAAGATGTTGTGGTTGATAATTTTGGAACCAAGTATAACTGCTACATCACAGGCGAGGACGAGGACAATGTCTTCTTCCGCTACGAGAGGGACGGCGTGAAAATAGACACTGCCATAGCACGTCAGAATGTATTCAACTACCGATATAACATTTCGTATAACCCGGAGACTCCGGGAATCGACAAGAAGAACGCGCTGAGCGTAGGTCTTTTTGCTGGCGGTTCGTCGGCTGTGGGTGTTGAGTATGAAAGATACTTGGGCAAGAGATGCGGAGTGCAGATAGGTGCTGGATTCTGTGGCGCGTCCTTGGGTTTCAATGTGCATTTCTTCCCTACAATCAGAAGCTCGTATGCTAGCATACAGGCATGGTACACGGGTTTCGTGCCAGACAACAAGAATTTCTTTTGGGGATATGAGAACCTCGTGGTTGGTCCGAGTGTGACATACAGAAACGTGACAGGATGGTTCTATGGAACGTTCGGATTGGGATACGTGGTGGAAAAGGGCGCGGCGGTGCCAAAATGGGCGAAGGATTTCCCTGTTGACATAAAACTGAGCCTTGGAGCGTATTTCCCACTCGGCAAGAGTAAACAAAAATCAGAAAACATAACAAAAAACACAGAAAGACGATGAAAATAGCATTGATAGGCTACGGCAAGATGGGCCACATAATCGAGGAGCAGGCAAAGAAAAGAGGTCACGAGATAGTAGCGACAATAGACATAAACAACTACGACGACATAAAGGGCGAGGCGTTCAAGAGCGCTGACGTGGCAATCGAGTTCTCGCGTCCGGAGTCGGCTGTAGGCAATATACTGAACTGTTTTGCCGCAGGTGTGCCAGTGGTTTGCGGAACTACGGGCTGGACCAAAGATATGGACAAGGTGCAGGAGGAGATGAAGAAGGCTGACGGCGCATTGCTGTGGTCGTCGAACTTCTCTGTGGGCGTGAACATTTTCTTCGCGTTGAACAAGTATTTGGCAAGCATAATGAACCGCTTCAACATGTATGACGTTGACATGACCGAAATACACCACATACACAAGCTCGACGCGCCAAGCGGCACGGCCATAACTCTTGCCGAGGGCATACTCGAGAACCTCGACAGAAAGAGCGCATGGAAGCTCGACAAGGCAGAGGGCGCTGAGGACGTGGCGATAAAGGCTGTGAGAGAAGGTGAGGTGCCAGGAACGCACATCATACACTACGACAGCGACGTGGACAGCATAACCATAAAGCACGAGGCAAAGAGCAGAGCGGGATTCGCTTTGGGAGCTGTGATAGCAGCAGAGTTCCTTGCCGGCAAGAAGGGCTTCTACGACATGAAGAGCATATTTGATTTCTAAATAAATAAGAAAAGAAACAGCAGAAAGCACTTCGCACAGACACAGCGCTGGAGGAGTGCTTTCTCTATAAAAAGAGCAAACTATGTTTTTTTCAAAGGACAAGACATTAGAGAACATAAAGGGCGCAACGGTGGGCCGATGGGTGAAGTTCGGCATTGTGGCGCTGATAATAGTCGCATTCGTGGTCTGGATGAGCAATCCATGGCTGTTGCTTCTGCTTTTGCTGGATTTCGACATATACATTTCGAGGATATTGCCATGGACATGGTGGAAGGACATCAAGAATCCGAAAATCAGGAAGTTCTTCGAGTGGGTGGATGCGATAGTGTTTGCGCTGATAGCGGTTTATTTCATAAACCTGTACATATTCCAGAATTACAAGATACCTTCAAGCTCGTTGGAAAAGACGATGCTTGTGGGCGACCATCTGCTTGTGAGCAAATTGGCTTACGGGCCAAGGACGCCTAACACGCCGTTCTCATTCCCGCTGGTGCAGCACACGATGCCGTTTTTCAACTGCAAGTCGTATATCGAGGGAGTGCAGTGGAAGTCGCGTCGTTTGCCGGGATTGGGCGATGTGGAGCGCAATGACATAGTTGTGTTCAATTTCCCTGCCGGCGACTCGGTGGCGACATACGCTCAGGCACAGGACTACGAGAGCCTTTGCTATGAGGCTGGACTTGGCGAGATAACGCAGAAAGGCATAACCATAGAGGAGATAGAGGCGTCGGGAAGCAACGTGAGAGACTTCTTGCTGAGCCTCGGAAGAGTGGTGGTAAACCAGAATAAGCAGGTTTACGGCGAGATTGTTTACAGACCAGTTGACCGCCGCGAGAACTACATAAAGAGGTGCGTCGGACTGCCTGGCGACACGCTGCAGATAATAAACAGAGAACTTTACATAAACGGCAAGCGACAGGAAAGACAGCCGGGTGTGCAGCATTTCTGCAAGGTGATTTCCACTAACATGCTCAGCCAGAAGGACTACGACGAGCTGGAGATAAGCAACGAGAACTCCGAAAGGGCGTACATGGGCTGCGACACTGTGGGCAACCACATCTATCTGTTGCCGCTGACACTCGACGACCAGAAGGCCATGAGGAAGATTTCCGGTGTGAAGGAGGTGCAGGAGATGAACGTTTCCGACTTCACAAGAGGCGGCGGTGTTACGTTCCCTGTGGGATATAACAGAGAATGGACCGTGGACAACTACGGACCGATTTACATCCCGGCGAAAGGCGCTACAGTCAGCATAAACAAAGAGAATCTGCCGCTTTACGAACGCATAATAAGAAATTACGAAGGCAACAAGCTGGAGGTGAAGAACGGAGAAGTCTTCATCAACGGCAAGAAGGCCGACCGATATACGTTCCAGATGGATTATTACTGGATGATGGGCGACAACAGACACAATTCCGCCGATTCGAGAATCTGGGGTTATGTGCCAGAGGACCATATCGTCGGCAAGCCATTGTTCGTATGGCTGTCGTTGAATCCTGACAAGGGGCTTTTCGACGGCTGGATAAGATGGAAGCGTTTCTTCAAGTCGGTATTCAAGTAAGAGGATGGAGAGCCTTCCGATACTATATTCATCGTACTTCGCGCCGATAGAGTATTACAGCGCGCTGATGAAGTTTGGCGGCGCGACTTTAGACGTGGGTGAGCATTACGTGAAGCGTTCGTACAGGAACAAGTGCAACATCCTGTCGGCCAACGGTGTGATGGCGCTGACAGTGCCGCTGAGCAGGGCGTCGTCGGAAGACGCGGACCTCACCCATGCTGCGATGAAGGACTTGAAGGTCTCGTATGATGACAACTGGAGGCATGTGCATTGGCAGAGTCTTGTGTCGGCCTATAACATGTCGCCGTTTTTTGAGTATTACGAAGATGACATAAGGCCTTTGTTTGAAAAAAAATATGACTATCTTGTGGACTTGAATTCCGATGCGATGGAGGTGGTGCTCGGGCTGCTGATGATGGACGACATCACGCTGAAGGTCAGTCGGGAGTACATACCGGCTCAGGGCAATGAGCTGGACTTGAGAAGCAAGATAACGCCCAAGACGCATATTGACGGCTACAGCTCACGGGAGTATTATCAGGTTTTCTCGGAGAGGTACGGTTTTCAGAAGGATTTGAGCATCTTGGATTTGTTGTTTAACCTCGGACCAGAGTCGAGAGTCATTTTGAGGGATGGTCTAAAATAAGAAAGGAGACAAAATGCGAAAACTTATAGTTATAGCGTCATTGGCGGCGATGTCAATACGTTGCTTTGCCGGACTTAGTCTGCCGGCGATGAATGTTGATTCACTTTTGGCGGAGGACGAGGCTCGAAACAGCCATCGTGCCGCTTCGATGTTCAGGTCGTCGTCTGTGCAAACAGTTGCGGCGCCGTTCAGGTTCGGTGTTTCCACCGAGTTGAACATCCCTTTCCTCGACTATGCCGAGCGAAATGTGAGCGAGGCGGGAAGGGAAGTCCTGACCTACGACATAGACGCGGCGAATGCCAAGATGACCAGCGTGTATTTCAGCGAGTTTCATTTGATGCCTGGCGACACGCTCTACATGGTCGGCGAGGATGGCTATTTCGTCGGCCCGTACACATCGAAGCACAATCTGGAGTCTGGTGTTCTGCCAACAGCAATGGTTGAGAGCGGCAAAGTGCAGTTGTGCCTGTTGACGAATGGTAAGAAAAGTTCGTCGAGGAAACTGACGATAGGTCGAGTGAATCAGGCGTACAGGGATTTCCGTCGTGTGCCTTACCAGAACAGTTCGACATCCGACGAATGCAGCTCGTACGAGATGGGCAGGCTGGAGCAAGTGGCTCAGTCGGTGTGCATAATAGTTTACGCGACAAGCTCAGGCGTTTATTCGTGCTGTGGAACATTGATGAACAACACGGCAGGGAACTCCCGTCCTTATGTCTTGACGGCGGCTCACTGCATCGACACAAACGATAAGGCGAGCACAGCAGTTTTTTACTTCAACTATGCGTCGCCGCTTGGCAACTCAAGCATCAGGGGCTCGATGGAGACGTACTGCGTCGCATCGTCGCTGAGAGCCTTTGACTCAATGCTGGATTTCTCGCTTGTGGAGCTTTCGTCGATACCGGAAAGAGACTTCAGACCATTCTTCGCAGGCTGGTCGCTTACGACAACGCCTGTAGTGCCAGCTTATGGCATTCACCATCCGAACAGCACAGTCAGACGATTGGCGACGACCAACAATACGCTCTCGACAGTGACATTCCACGATGGAGACGCAGGAACATACTTATATGAAAACGGATGTTGGCTTGTGAGCCGTTGGACGGTCGGAACAACAGAAGCAGGCTCTTCCGGCTCGCCTTTGTTCGACAATTCGCTCAGGTTGATAGGCTCGCTCACAGGCGGCGGTTCGGTATGTGCGTCTCCGCTCAACGATGCTTACTCGAAGATAAATTTGGCATGGAGCACAAACAGCGAGTCGTCGAAGCAGCTGAAGGCATGGCTCGACCCGGAAAATATGTCTGTGACAGCGTTTGACGGTTTGAACCCTTATGGCGATGACTCATGCCGCCGTATGACTAACCTCACGTCGTCGGATGAGTTCACGAATTCATTCGCGGCTCCGGCGTCGTCGTCAATGGTGGCGCAGGGATTCTCGTCGGAGACCGACAGTTATCTGTACGGCGTCTATTTGGTGACAGCGTCGTCTTCTTTGCCAGGTGAGATATACGTTTATAACGACTTGGACGCATCGCCGATTTACACTCAAACGGTGTCAACGCCTATCATTGCCGAGGTCATGTCGGTGGGTAACATTCAGAACAAGGCAAAGACAGGTATCAAGAATGCAGACACATATATTCGATTCAATACTCCAGTGGCTGTGGACGATAAATTCTATGTGGCATACTCCACAAGCGGGTCGTTCGTGCCGTACGCGGCTCAGACAGCATCGCCCGACGCGGTGGCATACGCTAAAATTGGTGATGAGTGGAAGACACTCACAGACGCCGGCAGCACGCAAAACGTGGTGTGGATAGATGCCGTGACGAGTCCGAATCCGTCGAGGGTTACGGTGAACGAGGTTGCGGCAAAGAAAAGCGGCCTTTCGATAAGTCCGAATCCAGTCAGCAAGAAGTACGGCAGTGTAAAAGTCAGTGCCGATACTGATGCGTTAGGTAGTTGTACGATAGAGGTTTATGACATGAACTTGCGTAAGGTCATGTCGCTCTCGACGTACAGCGAGACGTCGGAGATTGATGTGAACATCGCAACTATCCCTGCTGGAGTTTATGCGTTGAAGATTTTAAGTGAGAACAGCGCATTTGTTGGCAAGTTAGTAGTGACGGAATAAAAAAGCGTGTCGTAAAGGAACAATGACGGCGCTTTTTGTGTAGATTTGTGCTTACGATTAAAAAAACAGCATATCAATGAATGAGGAATTAGACTGGTCAAATCTTGGATTTGGCTACAGAAAGACAGATTATAACGTACGTTATACGTATCGTGATGGCAAGTGGGGTGAGATGGAGATCTCATCAAGTGAATATATAAACATGCACATGGCTGCGACTTGCCTTCATTATGGTCAGGAGTGTTTCGAGGGACTGAAGGCTTACAGAGGCAAAGACGGCAAGATTCGTATTTTCCGTGTCGAGGATAATGCGGAGAGAATGCAGTCAACATGTCGCGGAACGCTTATGCCAGAGTTGCCAACAGAGAAGTTTAAAGAGGCTGTCTTGAAAGTCGAGAAGTTGAAAGAGAGATTCATCCCGCCATACGAGAGCGGTGCGACACTCTACATCCGTCCGCTGCTTATCGGTACAGGCGCTCAGGTGGGAGTTCACCCAGCAAGCGAATACACATTCATCGTGTTTGTTACTCCTGTAGGACCATATTTCAAGGGCGGTTTTGCTGCCACTCCATACGTGGTAATCAGAAAGTACGACCGTGCGGCGCCTCTTGGAACAGGTTGCTTCAAGGTGGGCGGCAACTATGCAGCGTCGTTGAGAGCTAACAAAGAAGCGCACGACCGTGGTTACAGCTGCGAGTTCTATCTTGACTCAAAGGAAAAGAAATATATCGATGAGGCTGGAGCAGCAAACTTCTTCGGCATCAAGAACAACACATACGTGACTCCAAAATCGACTTCAATCCTGCCTTCTATAACCAACCGCAGCCTTATGCAGTTGGCCGAGGATATGGGCATGAAGGTGGAGCGTCGTCAGATTCCTGTAGAGGAGCTTGAGACGTTCGAGGAGGCTGGAGCATGCGGAACAGCCGCTGTAATCGCTCCAATCGAGAAGATTGACGACGTCGAGGTCGGCAAGTCATACCACTTCGGCGAGCCTGGTCCTGTCTGCACTAAGCTGTATCACCACTTGCGTGGCATACAGTACGGCGACGAGCCAGATACTCACGGATGGGTCACTATCATAGAGTAAAGTATTCTTTACCGAGACAAGATAAAAAGACCGGGAAGGGACATTGATTGTTGCTTGCCGGTTTTTTTGTAACAACAAAGACGTTTTTTTATGGGAATAGGCAAATGGATAACTGGCGGACTGGGTTACGTCATGGGCGGACCGATAGGCGCTGTCGTGGGCTATATCATAGGCACGATGCTCTTTGAGGCAGGCGATGCTCCGAAGATTGATTCAGGCAACGCCAAACGCTCATACGACAGCCGCCGTACAGCGCCGAACGATTTCCTCATATCGTTGCTGGTGCTGATAGCCGCAGTGATGAAGGCCGACGGCAAGGTGCTGAAGTCGGAGCTCGATGTGGTTAAATCGTTCCTGCTGAGCACCTACGGCGAAAGCAAGGCTAAGGACGCGCTTCTGATACTGCGCGACGTGCTCAAGAAGAACTACGATGTCATTCCCATAGCCCGTCAGATAGCGCAGAATCTGAGTTATTCCGGTCGTCTGGAGATGCTCCATCTGATGTTCGACATAGCCAACGCCGACAATGACGTCTCGCAGCCAGAGATACTCCTCATCAAGAGGGTGGCTTCGGCAATGGGCATAAGCGATGCCG
>JAGCQO010000156.1 GCA_017965125.1 Paludibacteraceae bacterium | reverse complement strand
CGCACAGCCGACTATGGACTTCTTCGGCATCGAAGGCACAGTCAGAGCGTCGTTCGGCATTTATAACACAAAAGAGGAAATAGACACGCTGGCCGAGGGCATCCTCAGAGCCAAAAAGTTATTCCATAAGTAGTTTTTCCATATCTTTGTAAGATAATACTTTAAAAAGTCGAAAGATGACTATCAACGAAGCACAAGACGAGATAATTTCGGAGTTCGAGTTCCTTGAGGATTGGCTGGACAAATACCAGGAAATCATCGACAAGGGCATGAACGCGAAAATCGACCCTAAATATAAAACACCAGAGTACCTGATAGAAGGCTGCCAGTCGAAAGTGTGGATACACGCCGAGTACAAAGACGGCAAGGTGACATACGAATCGGAGAGCAACACCGACATCGCCGGCGGAATAGCCGTGATGCTGGTGAGCGTGTTGTCCGGACACACTCCCGACGAGATAATCGACGCAGACCTCTACTTTATTGACAAAATCGGCCTGAAGGAGCACCTGTCTCCGACGCGTTCTAACGGAATGCTGTCGATGCTGAAGCAGATGAAACTTTACGCCATGGCCTTCAAGAGCAAAAGCGCATCCTGATTTTATCGAGGCGAGGCTCTTTGACAAGGCGACTTAAAACAACACAAGGATTCTTTACTTATGGATTTTACACTCAACGACAACGGCTGCAATATGAACATAAACGGATGTTACCACAACTCCGCCAGAAAACTGTCCGTTTACGACTGGATGTGCGACTTGCCAGACACTGTCAAGGACACTGACTTCGTGGAAGTGCAGTTCAAAAACACGCGAAAGGGGTTCTACCTCAACAGCACTCATATTGCATTGAAGAAAGGAGACATGGTCGCAGTGGAATCGACTCCAGGCCATGACATCGGCGAAGTCACCCTTGTCGGCAGACTTGTGCTGAACCAGATGCAGAAAAGCAACATCAACTTCGAGAAGTTCGAGATAAAGCGCGTTTACCGCAAGGCCAAGCAGACCGACATCGACAAATACAACGAGTCCAAAGCCTTAGAGCAGGACACGATGATTCGCTCGAGACAGATAGCCGAGAGGCTCGGACTGAACATGAAAATCGGCGACGTCGAGTATCAAGGCGACGGCAACAAAGCCATCTTCTACTACATCGCCGAGGAGAGAGTCGATTTCCGACAGCTCATCAAGGTGCTTGCCGACACATTCCACGTCAGAATCGAGATGAAGCAAATCGGCGCAAGACAGGAGGCCGGCAGAATCGGCGGTATCGGCCCATGCGGCAGAGAGCTGTGCTGTGCGTCGTGGATGAGCAACTTCGTGTCGGTGTCAACATCGGCAGCCAGATACCAGGACATTTCGCTCAACCCTCAGAAGCTGGCCGGACAGTGCGCCAAGCTGAAGTGCTGCATAAACTTCGAGGCAACCACATACATCGATGCGCAGAAGGATTTCCCTTCAAAGGAGATACAGCTCGAGACTATGGACGCGACATGGTACCACTTCAAGACCGACGTGTTCAAGAGAGAGATGACCTATTCGTCTGCGCCTAACATGGCGGCCAACCTCGTGACCATAAGCGTGGACAGAGCGAAGGAAATCATCGCGCTCAACAAGGCCGGCGAAAAGCCTGAGAAACTCGAACTGAAGAAAGACGGAGTGAAAGACACAACTCCTATCGACTTCAACAACGTTGTGGGACAAGATAGCCTGACAAGATTCGACAAAGACAAGAAGCGCAACAAGAACAGAAACAACAGAAGAGACGACAGAAAAAACAGGAGAGAGGCCAAGGGCAACGACAACCGCAACACACAGGATAAACCAGAAAGACAGGAGAACAGAAGCCGCGACAACCACAGAAACAACAGAAGAAACGGCGGAAGAAACAACAACCAAAACAGAGGCAACAAGCCACAAGCAAACAATGAAAAGAACAATAATTAGCCTTGTCGGATTATTGACAATCATAATGTGCTCATGCAGCAGCAACAGCGTGTATGAGGACAGCAGAGTCCTGCCTGAGAGCGGATGGGACAAAGACAATGCAGAGGTCTTCGACTTCCAGATCGATGACGCCAATGCCACATATCAGATATTGATAAACGTCAGACACACAAACAGCTACAAGAGCCAGAACCTTTGGCTTTTCACCGAGACGCTGCTCAACGACAAGGAACTGGGCAAAGACACCGTGGAGTGTTACCTTGCCAACAATGCCGGCGAATGGCTGGGCTCGGGATTCGGTTCGCTCCACGAGATGGCGATTCTCTATCAGCCGAACATAAAGTTCGCTAAGCCAGGTGCCTACAAACTGAAAATCAAGCACGGCATGAGAGAAAACACACTCTCCGGAATCACAGACATCGGCGTTGAAGTCATAAAGAAATAACGACAATGGCAAAAAACAAACTCGCTAAGTTCGCCGCCATGGCGACCTACAGCAATGTCATACAGCCGTCGCTGTTCATCAAGCCGAAGGATTTCGACGGCAAGCTCCCTGACTCATATCCGCTGAAAGAAGAATTTCTGCTGAAAGGAAACTGGCGCAAGGACTATTTCCACAACGATAATGACATCGTCATCGAACTCGGCTGCGGAAAAGGCGAATACACTGTCGAACTCGCAAAAAGATTTCCCGACAAGAACTTCATCGGTGTGGACATCAAAGGCTCAAGAATGTACACCGGCGCAACAGAGGCCACAAACCTGAACCTGTCGAACGTAGCATTCCTCAGAACAAGGATTGAACTCATAAGCCTCTTTTTCGCAGAGGACGAGGTTGACGAGATTTGGATAACATTCCCCGACCCGCAGATGAAAAAGCGCACCAAGAGAATGACATCCACCGGTTTCCTCGCGCAATACGCGAAATTCCTGAAAAAAGACGGACACATAAACCTCAAGACCGACAGCAAGTTCATGTACTTGTACACAAAAGAGGTCATAAAAGTGAACGAACTCGAGACAATCATGGACACCGACGACCTGCACAACAACCCCGTGAAGGACGACGAGGTAAACAAATGGCTCACCGAAATCAAGACCTACTACGAGAAGCAGTGGATCGCAAGAGGCATGACCATCAAATACCTGAACTTCAAGCTCAATAACACCAAAACACTTGAAGAGCCAGAGACAGAAATCGAGCTTGACGACTACAGAAGTTTCGGCCGAGAAAAAAGAAGCGCTTTAAACATTAGCAAATAAAAAAAACATACACAATGACCCTATATCCCAAACTGATAATTGACGCGCTCGACAAGGTGAAATACCCCGGAAACGGCAAAAGCCTCGTCGAGAACAACATGGTGGAGGACGACATCAGAATAGACGGCAACAAAGTCTCATTCTCGCTCATTTTCGAACGCAGCACTGACCCTTTCATCAAATCGATGGTAAAGGCCGCAGAAACAGCCATCCTGGCCTATGTTGACAAGAATGTCGAGATAAAAGACAATATCAGCGTAAAATACAAGCAGCAGCCAAAACCAGAACCTAAGAACCAGACAGAAAAGGTGAAGCACATCATCGCTGTGTCTTCGGGCAAAGGCGGCGTCGGCAAGTCAACCGTCGCTACGAACCTCGCTGTGGCGCTGGCTAAGCTTGGCTTCAAGGTCGGACTTTTAGACGCTGACATCTTCGGCCCGTCAGCACCAAAAATGTTCGGAATCGAGGACGCAAGACCGTTCCTCGTGAACGTGGACGGACAAGACCTCATCGAACCGATAGAGAAGTACGGAGTCAAAGTGCTTTCGATAGGCTTTTTCGTTGATCCTGACAAGGCATTGCTTTGGCGCGGAGCAATGGCAACCAGTGCCATCAAACAGCTTATAAACGAAGGAAACTGGGGTGAATTGGATTATTTGATAATCGACGTGCCACCAGGAACAAGCGACATACACTTGACACTCATCCAGAATCTCAAAATCTCTGGTGCGGTCATCGTCAGCACACCTCAAAACGTGGCTCTTGCCGACGCAATAAAGGGCATCGAGATGTTCACCAATGACAAAGTGAACGTACCGATACTCGGATTAGTGGAAAACATGGCCTGGTTCACGCCTGCTGAGCTTCCAAACAACAAGTATTACATCTTCGGCAAGGAAGGGTGTAAAAAGCTCGCAGAAAGCATGAATGTGCCTTTGCTGGGTCAAGTGCCTATCGTGCAGAGCATCTGCGAGGGCGGCGACGAAGGCGAGCCTGTGGCGTTGAAGTCAGCCTCGATAGAAGGCCAGGCCTTCATCCAGTTGGCTGGCAAAGTCATAGAAGCGGTAAAGAAGTAAAAGACACGAAACAAATAATATTCGAGCGTGCCGGCTATTACGCCATAGACCTAAGCAAGAAATAGACTGATTTTATAAAGCAAAATGTCTTCAGTTTTTTTTGACTGAAGACTTTTTTGTTTAGCCAATTCCGGTAACTGAGCTGAGCCGAAGCACCGAAGTGTCGAATTTTTGGTTGTTGAGCGCAGTCGAAACACATTATTCATTTTTCATTGTTCCTTGTTCATTGTTCCTTGTTCATTCTTCCTTATATTTGTCTTCAGTAAAAAAACAAACAGGAAAAAAGACACAGAAAGAGAAACATTTCTTTTAAGCATAAAATATTGTAAACTAAGCGTTTGCTATTTAATCTGAAACGTTCGGAAACCTGGCAGTAGAAGAATGAAAGGAAGAATAAATAAGCAAATGCCTGCGTGTAACAGCGTGGGCATTTCTTATCTCCTTTCATAGGTCATGCCAGGT
>JAGCQO010000155.1 GCA_017965125.1 Paludibacteraceae bacterium | reverse complement strand
CAAGGTGGTGGAGGCTGGATGCGACGAGGCTGGAAGAGGATGCCTTGCCGGACCGGTTTTCGCGGCTGCGGTGGTGCTTCCGCCGGACTTCAGCAACGCCTTGCTCAACGACTCCAAGCAACTGACCGAACGCCAGCGCTACAAGCTGCGTCCTGTGATTGAGAAGGAGGCCTTGGCGTGGGGCGTGGGCATCGTCACTGCCCGTGAGATTGACGAGATAAACATCCTGAACTCATCGATATTGGCAATGCACCGTGCGCTCGATATGCTTGCGGTCCGTCCGGAGTTCATAATCGTTGACGGAAACAGGTTCAAGCAGTACCGCGACGTGAAGTCGCAGACGGTGGTCAAGGGCGACGGCAAATACATGCCCATCGCGGCGGCCTCGGTGCTCGCCAAGACCTATCGTGACGACTATATGAACGCCATCGACGCCGACTTTCCGGAATATCTTTGGCGAAAGAACAAGGGCTATCCTACGACGGAGCATCGTGCGGCGATCGCGGAACACGGTCCGTCGGTCCATCACCGCATGTCATTCGCTTTGCTGCCTCAGCAGCTGAAACTCAGTTTTGATTAAAGGCTTCTTTCGGCTTTTGTGCGCGCGTAGTATCGCTTGATGATCAGCATGAGCATAACGACGAGCAAAAGGCTTATGGCTGGCGTTATGTAGTCGCCCGTGCCGAAGTTGTCCACTTCTTTCATGCCTTCCTCAGTGGTCTTCGCCAATCCGGTCTTGCTGATGGCGAACGCGGCTGTCACGACGAGGGCGTTGTTGATGAAATGGATGAGCGACGAAATCCACACCGAACCGCTCCAGAGGAATGCGTAACCCAGGATTATGCCCAGGGCTAAACGCGGCAGGAAGCCGTAGAACTGGAAGTGGATGGCGCTGAAGATGGCGGCGGTCAGTATCACGCTCAGGTGCTTGTTCCATCCGCTTTCGGTCATCGACTGCTGTATCGTTCCGCGGAACAGCATTTCCTCGCCTATGGCAGGAATCAGCGCCAGCACAATGATGTTTATGACGTAGTCGGTCGTCGTGGTGCGCTCGAGGAACTGCATCGTTATGGCGTTGGCGGTGTCTTCCATCTCCTTCATCAGTTTCTCTAATCCGGCAAGGCTCTCTGGCAGCGTGAGTTCGCTGTTCCATACCGCCAGCTGATTGATGAACGGAATCGAGAATAATATAAGGAAAATGGCAGGCAGAATGACTTCCTTGAGCGACGTCCTGCCGACCTTCGTGATGTTATCGTTTTTGATAAGGAGCTTGATGCAAACCCAGCCAGTCAGTATGAACGCGACAGCCGAGACTATCGCTTGCTCAATAAGCTCGTCGGTTATGCTGTCGAGGCCTGTGCCGACGCTTGTCAGCAGGAATGATACGCCACGAGCGATTAATGCGCCTAAACATAGGTTTATAAAACATAGAATCAATATGATTAAACCCTTAATCCATATTGATTGGCTTGCAAAAAGTCCTTTGAGTCTCATTCTGTTTTATTTTGAGATATTTCCGTCCTTCATCTCTATCACTCTGTCGGATATCGATGCCAAATGCTCGTCGTGGGTCACGATGACGAGTGTCTGACCGAGCTCGTCTCTGAGCTTGAAGAACAGCTTATGCAATTCCTCCTTGTTCTTGGTGTCGAGGCTTCCCGATGGCTCGTCGGCGAGTATCACCGAAGGGTTGTTTATCAACGCCCTTGCCACGGCCACTCTCTGCCTCTCGCCTCCCGACAGCTCGGCTGGCTTGTGCTGCTCTCTGTCGGTGAGCTGAAGGAACGAAAGCAGTTCCTTGGCGTGCTTCTCGGCCTCGTCCTTTGGCGTCTTGGCTATCAGCGCCGGTATCATCACGTTCTCGAGCGCGGTGAACTCTGGCAGCAGCTGGTGAAACTGGAAGATGAAGCCGATGTGCTTGTTTCTGAACTCGGAGAGCTTGTTGTCGTTCAGGTTGCTGACGTCGGTTCCGTCTATCAGCAGTTCGCCGGAGTCGGCTTTGTCCAGCGTGCCCATTATCTGCAGCAGCGTCGTTTTTCCGGCTCCGCTCGGTCCTATTATCGAGACTATCTCGCCCTTCTTCACCTCAAGTGAGATGTTTTTCAGCACTTGCAGCTGTCCGAAGCTTTTGTTTATGCCGTTTGTCTTTATCATTATCTCGCTTTCCATCGATATGTGGTTTTTTATGTTTTTGTCTTATTCCTCCTCGTTGTTTACGCTCTCGCTATTCTTGTCAGCCACGTCCTCTTCCGACATCTCGTCCTTCTTCTCCTTGACGAACAGCGGTGTGCCGCAGTGACGGCAGTAGTTGTCGTCCTTGGTGTGGTCGGTGGTGTGGCAGTTCGGACATTCGATTACCTTCTTGCCGTTAACAGTCTTGAACATGGCTACCGACACGATGCCCGTAGGCACAGCAATGATGGTGTAACCCAGCAGCATGACGATGCCGGAGAGCAGCTTGCCTATGCCGGTCACTGGCGTTATGTCGCCGTAGCCGACGGTGGTCAGTGTCACTATCGCCCAATAGATGCTGTTCGGGATGTTGTTGAACTCCGAGTCCGGCACGTCGCCCTCGACCATGTACATGATGGTGCCGATGGCTATCGTGAGTATGAACACGAAGGAGAAGAACACGAAAAGTTTCCTTCCCGATGCTATGATGCTCTCCACGAGCTGCTGGCCCTCGGACAGGAAGCTGAACAGCTTGAACACCCTGAACACCCTTATCAGTCTGAACGCCCTGAGCACGATGAGGTATTGCGCCGACGTTATGAAGAACATCAGATACAGAGGCAGTGTGGCGAGCAGGTCCACGATTCCGAAAAACGAGAACGCGTATTTCTTAGGGTGGTGCGAGCAGTAGAGCCTGAGCAGGTACTCCGCGGTGAAGAACAGCGTCGTCACCCATTCCATGACGAAGAACACGGTGTGCAGGTGTACTCTGAACCATTCCACGCTCTCGAGTATGGTTATCAGGATTGAGAATATGATGAGCCCGATGAGTATGACGTCGAACAGCTTTCCTGCCGGCGTGGTCGTGCCGAAAATCACTGTGTGAAGCTTGTCCTTCCACTCCTGGTTGTTTTTCACGTAGTAGAAGTTCTTCTTTATTTTCCTGCCGAGTATTCTGACTGGCGCGCTTATGTTTCTTGAAAAACTCATTTCTTTGTGTGTCGCGAAAATAATTGCGTAAAATTACAAATATAACGCACGCTGCATGCTTTTGCAAGTGTAAAAAAAGCCCTGCAGGATTAGTTGCAGAGCTTTGTGTTTATGCTAAAGGTTTTTCAGCGACTCGGGTATCTTCAGGAAGTCCGGGTTCGAAGGCATGAACTCCTTGAACTTCTCTAAGAAATCCTTGCCCAGCAGTATCGAGTTCTTGCCCAGCTCCTTTATGAGGTTGAGCCCGACCCTTCTTTTCTCGGCTGCGGTCTTTGTGGCTGCGGCGAATTTCTTCAGGTTCTTTTCATACTTCTTGATGTCGGAGTTCGAGAGGTTGTTCTGCGGCTCGTTCACCACGTTCGTGTAGTTCTCCACGAGCTTGTTGTATGTCTTTATCACCTTCTTCTCGTACTTGTTGGTCGCCGTCGATTTGTCTATGTAGTATGGGCTGTCCGGGCGCGACGCGCATGAAGTCGCAATCATCGCTCCTGCCACGCAAAGTGCTATTATCAGTGCTTTCTTCATTGTCCTTTTGTTTTGTTTGTTATGACATCCGCAAATGTAGTCTTTATTTTCGTAAGAGCCGATGTTTGTCGTCAAATCTCTTTGCGGCGCAACCACTCAGCGGAACTTTTCATATCTTTGTGTCCGCAACCCCATAGTAGGCGAGTGTAGCACATCGGTAGTGCACGACCTTCCCAAGGTTGTGAGGGCGGTTCGACTCCGCTCACTCGCTCGGAAATGAAAAACGCTTGAGAAGGAACTCTCAAGCGTTTTGTTGTTTTGTATAGAAAGCGTCATTCAACTCAATGAAAGAGAAACGTTCGCTTTATTCATAACCATCGTAGCAGTCATAGGATATCCCGTTTGAACTTACAATAGAACCAGCCAATGGGAATGCGCTGCTTTTGGTAGTTTTGCTGTTGTGGTAGCGTTGCAAATCAATGGAAACAACATCGGAAACGCCATTGCCGCTGATAGTGATGTTGCTTCCAACGGCTGTTCTTATGCGCTTGTAGCTGGAAGTGTTATAATAGTCCTGACTATATTCTATTGTTCCGCTGAATGTGTATTTGTTGTAAGTGAAGTTTTTAAAGGTCAACGTGAATCTTGTGTTTGTCTGAGTAGTGTAAGAAATAACACTGCTTGTCTTGCTTCCGTTGATGGTGACAGAACCAGAAGCGTTTGGACCTTCGTCGAGAGATGGCTCTAAGACAGAACCTGAATATGTGCCAGTGGAAGTGTAAGAGTCAATCGTGTTTAGGATGTACCACAGTTCACGTGCGATTTCTGCGGCAGTCTCGTTGCTTGACACTACTTTGCCAGAGCCGCTTTTGCCACCGCCAGAGCCGCCGTTGCTGCTACTGTCTTTGTCGTCGTTACATGAAGTGAACAGAGTCACTGCAAATAAAATGCTTAAAAGAATGCTGATTTTTTTCATAGTTTTTACGTTTAAAAATTATTACTCCAGAAAAGAAAAAGCAGTGCCGCGGCATTGATGACGGCAGCCGTGCACATGTCTCTGAAACAAAGATTTCTATTTTACACGAAAAGGACTTTATCAATTCATATAATTGTAAATTGATAAAAACGGTTTCTTTTGTGTATCAGGATTTTATGGTTTATTTCGTAAAAATATCTTTACGAAACGCAGACGGAGAAATTCCGGTGATTTGTCGGAACTGGCGTGTGAAATTGCTCTGCTCGCTGTAGCCGACTTTGTCTGCGACCTCGGCGAACGTGAGTTCCGGATTGCTCTGTATGAGGCGCTGGGCCTCGGTTATTCGGAGCCTGTTTATGAATGTGTTGAAGTTCTCGTTTTCGTGGCTGTTCACCATGTTGGAGATGTACGTCCTGTTTTTGGTGAAACGGCGTGCGACATCCTCCACGGTGATTCCCTTTTGCTTGTACATCTCGTCGCGCACTATCACATCGCGTATTTCAGCCCATTCCGACTTGTCGAGCAGCGAAGGTTTTTCTTCTTTTCTTGGCGGATTCTCGAAAATGAAAGGCGAGATGTTGAGGAAAATCTTAGGGTATTGCAAGTACAGCAGTGCCATGGCTATGTAGAACGCCATGATGAGATAATTCAGGATCGTGCACACATGTTCGTTGAGCGAGAGTGTGACGAACAGTGTGATTGTTCCCACGCAAAGGGCGCAGATGAAACTTGCGCGGGCGACGCGGAAGTTGACGATGTCGTTTTCTGACGAGAAGTCGCCAGCCAGCGTTCTGTACCGCCTCTCCTCCCGGAAATATGCGACGCCGTAATAAACAATGGCAAACAGATACGCCACAAACCACAGCTCGCGCAAAAGCACGTCGGACAGCTCGCTGAGGGAATAGCCGTTGTCCCAGAGCAACAGGGAGTGGTAGTCGTGCATCGGCACGTGTCCGTAAGCGTAGCCCTGCACGCAACTCAGTGCAATGAAAAGAATCAAAGGAGACAAGTTCCTCAGGACTCTTGAGCTTGTGATGCGTTGCGGGTTTATGAGGTTTATGTGCGACAGCGTGAGGAGAATCGCTTGCGACGGCGCGGCAATCAAGAAAGGTATGCTGAGCAGCTGAGGCTTGTAGTTGAGTTTTATCAGGCAATACACCATGAGCGCGGCGTAGGAAAACGAGAACAGTCGCAGCGAGATTTTGTAATTGCGCAGTCCTTCGTGCTTTGGCAGAGGCACAAAGAAGAAAACAACAGCCAGCAGGAGCAGCACTGTCGTCAGCACGTAATATGATGCGATGAAAAAAGACATGTTCCCTTTTGCAAAGAAACGTCTTTTTGCAAATAAATGTCCTTTTTGCTAAATAATATTTCGTGTTCTTTTCGACTCTGCTCGCTCGGAAATGAAAAACGCTTGAGAAACCCTCAAGCGTTTTTTTGTACTGTTTCAGGTACTGACTATTCCCTCTCTGTTTCTCTTGTTTTCCATACATGGATTTCTTTATTGTCCTCTTTGTATGGGTATATTATAGGTTCTTTTG
>JAGCQO010000154.1 GCA_017965125.1 Paludibacteraceae bacterium | reverse complement strand
GCCTCACGCAGGTTGTCGAAGTTAGGCACGACGAGCGCTGCGGCGAACTTCTTGTTCTCGCCGACCACCATCATCTGGTCTATCAGCGGCGACTCGCAGTACTTCTGCTCCAGTACCTCAGGGTTGATGTATTTTCCCATCGACGTCTTGAAGAGCGACTTGATTCTGCCTGTTATGTACAGTCTCTTGTGCTTGTCGAATCGTCCTGTGTCGCCGGTGTGGAACCATCCGTCGGAGTCTATGGCCTCCTTGGTGCGCTCCGGGTCTTTGTAGTAACCCATCATCACATTGTGTCCGCGGCAGCAGATTTCGTTGTTCTCTGGCGATATTTTTATGTCAACGCCAGGGAGCGCAGGACCGACTGAGCCGGCTTTCCTTGCCATAGGCCATTTCTCCGACACGGCTATCACAGGTGATGTCTCGCTCATGCCGTAGCCCTCGAATATAGGCCAGCCGATGGCGTTGAAGAAGTTCGTCAGTATTGGGTTTATGCTCGAGCCGCCGCTCACCACGATGTCGAAGTCGCCGCCCAGGGCTGCTCTCCATTTCTTGTAAATGAGCTTGTCGGCTATCTTGTGCTTGATTCTGTAGCCCACGGTCTGCTCGTCGAGGTCGTAGCTTTTAGCGACGTCAACAGCCCAGTAGTAAATCTTCTTGCTGATGCCTTTGAGGTTCTTGCCGGCGCCGATGAGCTTCTCCTGGATTTTCTCCAAAAGCCTTGGCACGCAAGTCGTCATCTGCGGATTCACCTCCTTGAGGTTATCCATTATCGTCGCCATGTTTTCTGCGTAGTACGTTGTGGCTCCTATGCGCTGGTAGAGATAGACCATCATCCTCTCGTAAACGTGGCACAGCGGCAGGAAGCTGAGCGCTCTTTTCACTCTCTTGTCCGGTATCTCCTTGAGGTGCTTCACCTGGTTCACGAAGTTGCTGTGGCTCAGCATCACGCCCTTAGGCAGGCCGGTCGTGCCGGAGGTGTAGATGAGCGTCGCCAGGTCGTTTGCGCTCACGTTCTTTTTGGCGTTTTCGAGAGCCTCGTCCTTCTGGCTTTGTCTGCCGAGTGTCATCAGTTCGTCGAGCGTCGTGTGCTCGTCATCGACTTTGTCTATTGTGATTACTTTCTCGATGCTCTCCACGCTTTGCACAGTCTCCTGTATTTTGCTCAGCAGGTGCTTGTTCTCCACGATCACCACCTTGGCCTCGGAGTGTCTGAATATGTATTCGTATTCGTGCGCCGAGATGGTAGGGTAGATTGGTATAGACACGCCGCCGAACTGCAGCACGCCCATGTCCGATATGTTCCATTCTGGTCGGCTCGACGATATGATTGCCACTTTGTCGCCTTTGCCGTAACCCATCTCGAGGAACGCCTTGCTCACGGCGTCAGCTCTCTCGCCATATTCCTTCGCGCTTACGGTTGCCCACTTCTTGTCTTTCTTGAATCCGAACACTTTGTGGTCCTCGCCGTAGTTTTCTTTCGCATAAGTGATAAGGTCGAAAATTCTTTCTATTTCCATAATTGTGTTTTTCTGGTATTATGCTTTTCTGTATTGGTAAACCTCTTTTACTATCTCGATGATGACATCGGTCGCTTTCTGCATCGACTGCACAGGCACGTACTCGTAAACGCCGTGGAAGTTCATGCCGCCGGCGAAGATGTTGGGGCAGGGCAGCCCCATGAACGACAGCTGCGCGCCGTCGGTTCCGCCTCTTATCGGCTGTGTCTTCGGTTTCACGCCGGCTTTCTCCATCGCCTTTTGCGCTATCTCGATTATGTGCATCACGGGCTCTATCTTCTGCCTCATGTTGTAGTATTGGTCCTCGATGGTGACACTCACTGTGCCTTCTCCGTACTTTCTGTTTATCCGCTCGCCGCATTCCTTCATCATCTCCTTGCGTTTCTCGAACATCT
>JAGCQO010000153.1 GCA_017965125.1 Paludibacteraceae bacterium | reverse complement strand
CAGGCGCTCGAGGCATTCCGACCACTGACAAGCTCGCTGCAGGTGCTGGGCGACTACGCAGAAGGCGAGCAAACAATATAAACCAAGACCAACAAAACCAACCATCATGGCTATAAACATAAAACCAGCGGACAGAATAAGCAACGTCAGCGAATACTACTTCTCGAAGAAACTCAAAGAGATAGCAAAGCTGAACGCTGAAGGCAAAGACATAATCTCTCTCGGCATAGGAAGCCCGGACATGCCGCCATCGCAGCAGACGATAGACGCCCTCACCGAGGACGCTCGCGACAGCGCCGCACACGGCTACCAGTCGTACATCGGCATCCCCGAGCTGCGCAAGGCCTTCGCCACATTCTACAAGAAGAACTTCGGCGTGGAGCTCGACCCAGCCAACGAGATACAGCCGCTGATGGGCTCGAAGGAAGGCGTGATGCACATCTCGCTCGCGTTCCTGAACAAAGGAGACGGCGTGCTTGTGCCTAACCCAGGATACCCGACCTACTCGTCGGTGAGCAAAATCGTGGAGGCCGAGATAATAAACTACGACCTCGACGAGAACAACGGATGGCAGCCTGACTTCGACAAACTGGAGGCCATGGACCTGAGCAAGGTGAAACTGATGTGGGTGAATTACCCCAACATGCCGACAGGAGCGAAAGCCACAAGAGAGCTGTTTGAGAAATTAGTCGATTTCGGACGCCGACACAACATAATAATCGTGAACGACAACCCCTACAGCTTCATACTCAACAAGGAGAAACTGTCGATACTGTCGATTCCGGGCGCAAAGGACATCTGCATAGAGCTGAACTCGCTGTCGAAGTCACACAACATGCCAGGATGGAGAATGGCGATGGTGGCGTCGAACCCACAGTTCATAGAGTGGATTTTGAGAATAAAGTCTAACATGGACTCGGGAATGTTCCGTCCGATGCAGAAGGCCGCAGTAGCCGCATTGACAACGAACTCCGACGAATGGCACGAGTCGCACAACATAACACTTTACGCAAAGCGCAGAGCGTTGGCTGAGGAAATAATGACTACCTTGGGGTGCACATTCGACAAAGAGCAAGTCGGAATGTTCCTCTGGGGCAAGATACCAAGCCGATATAAAAGCAGCGCGGAAGTGGCCGACAGAGTGCTTTACGACGCGAGAGTGTTCATAACCCCGGGATTCATATTCGGGTCGAACGGCGAGCAGTACATAAGAATATCGCTCTGCAGCAAGGAGGAGAACCTGCAGAAAGCGCTTGACAGAATAAAAGAGAACATCAAATAAGAATATAAACAAACAAAAAGCAATAATATGGACGTATTAGATTTAGAACCTATCAAGCTGAACGGCGTTGATTTCAATCAACAGAGACCTGTGGTAATCGCTGGTCCGTGCTCAGCAGAGACCGAGGAGCAAGTAATGAACACCGCGCACGACCTCGCGAAAAGAGGCGTGAAGATATTCCGCGCAGGTATATGGAAGCCAAGAACAAAGCCGGGCTCATTCGAGGGAATCGGCTCTGAAGGCTTGAAGTGGATGAAGAGAGTGAAGGAAGAGACCGGCATGTACACTTCGACCGAGGTGGCTACGGCTCAGCACGTTTACGAGGCGCTGAAGTACGGCATAGACATGATGTGGATAGGCGCAAGAACAACCGCCAACCCATTCGCCGTGCAGGAGATAGCCGATGCGCTGAGAGGCGTTGACATCCCTGTGCTGATAAAGAACCCAGTGAACCCAGACCTTGAGCTGTGGATAGGCGCACTGATGAGAATCAACCAGGCCGGACTGAAGAAAATCGGCGTGATACACAGAGGTTTCTCGACCTACGACAAGACCATCTACAGAAACTTGCCACAGTGGCAGATTCCTATCGAGATAAAGAGAAGATTCCCTAACCTGCCTGTGATCTGCGACCCAAGCCACATCGGCGGACGCAGAGACCTGATACTGCCACTCTCGCAGCAAGCGATGGACCTGCAGTTCAACGGATTGATAATCGAGAGCCACTGCACACCAGACGACGCATGGAGCGACGCCAAGCAGCAGGTGACACCTTGCGACCTCTTCGAGAAGGTGATAAACCAGCTCGAGATAAGAGAAGCAAAGCAGACCACAGAAAGCCTTGATGACCTCCGCGGCCAGATAGACAAAATCGACGAGGAAATCTTCGAGATGCTCTCAAAGAGAATGAGAATCTCAAGAGAGATAGGAACTTACAAGAAGGAGCATAACATAACTGTGCTGCAGGCTGCGAGATACAACGACATCCTGACAAAGAGAATCGCCATCGGCGAGAGACTCGGCATGAGCCCTAACTTCACAAAAGCGTTCATCGAGGCTGTGCACGAGGAAAGCGTCAGAATACAGATGGACCTGATGAACGGCGAGAAGAAAGCCTAAACCGCAAAAGAGAAAAGAGATGAGAATACTGATAATGGGCGCCGGCAAGATGGGAACATTCCTGACCGACGCACTGTGTCTCAACCACGAGGTGGCACTTTACGACAGAGACCCAAGCAGGCTGCGTTTCGTGTTTAACACGCAAAGACTCAGCCAAGTGGAAGAGATACAGTATTTTCAGCCGGAGCTGCTCATAAACGCAGTTACGATAAAATACACAATCGAGGCGTTCGAGTCGGCGATGCGCTTTCTGCTTAAGAACTGCATCATCTCGGACATCGCTTCGGTGAAGACCGGACTGCCGGAATACTACGCAAAGACCGGCATGAGGTTCGTGTCAACCCACCCGATGTTCGGACCGACGTTCGCCAACCTCGACAACCTGAGCAATCAGAACGCCGTGATAATAAAGGAAGGCGACGAGGAAGGCAAAAAGTTCTTCCTGGACTTCTACAAGTCGCTGCACCTGAACATCTTCGAGTACACGTTCCAGGGACACGACGAGACGACGGCCTACTCGCTGTCGGTGCCGTTTGCCACAACGCTCGCGTTCTCGTCGGCCACGAAGAGAATCAACGCTCCGGGAACGACGTTCAAGAAGCACATGGAGATAGCCCACGGATTCCTGAACGAGGACAGTTTCCTTATTTCCGAAGTGCTGTTCAATCCGTTCTCGGCAAGCCACATCAAGGAGATAAGAGACAACATGACAGAACTCCTCGACATAGTGGAAAAGAAAGACAAGGACCGGTTGGACGAATTCGTGAAAAAAGCGAAGAAAAACGTTGAAGGAGAGTAAGAAAGAAAGGAAAACAAAAATGGCGAGAATTTGATTCACGCCATTTTTAATGTGTGCCAGTCTCGGACTGGTTAGTCCTCTGTGATGACTGGACGGATAGACTGTCCGTAGCAACGGTAGCCCTCGCCGTACTCGTACTTTTTCTCAGAGTTGAAATAAACGCTCCATGCGCCAGTCTGGAATCTCTCGTCAAGAGTCAGAGTCCAGTAGCCGCCGTATGAGCCAACATAGCCAAGGCCAGTGTCGATGCGGAATCCAGCCGCTGGGAGGAAGATGTGAGTGTCGTTGAGAGAGTAAGACTTGAGTTCTCCATCTCTTGCGAACTTGCCCTTGTCGGCATCCTTCTTAGCCTTATAAACGATGCAGCCCTTCACGTTTGTATTGTTGTAGTCGATGGTCCACACCCAGACGCACTCCTTCTGCAGCTCGTCGATCTGCGCCTTTGTAGGCATAGTCCAGTCGCCGCCCCAGTTTACGCGAGCCGCGTTGTCCTCCTCGTCGAGTGTAGTCTCGCCGTCAGCCACACCCTGGTCGCCGAATGCGCTCTTGGTGCAGTATTTTGTGAGAGCCTCTTTCGCGCCGTGCGTATAGTTGTTCCAAGAGTAAGCATCCTTAGTGGTCACCTCGCCCCACGAGTAGTAGTTACCGTTGTCGGCAGGATTGTCGGCGCCGATGTTGCAAGTCGCCCACTTAGTGCCAGAAGGCAGTCCGAGGTCCACCCATTCGTGGCCGTTTTCAGTGCCAGTTTCCGAATCAGAACAAGCCGCGAGGCCCAAAGCCAAGCCGCACATCACCAAACATTGATAGAATCTTTTCATGATTTTAGGTTTTTGATTTGTATATAATATATTATCTATTCTTATGCGAATAATTAGGACAATTATAGTAAAAACAATTGACATTCCATATAAATATGCTACAGAACATAAAGACAATTCGAGGGAAGAGGAAAGAAAAAGGCGTGAATGAGATTCACGCAAGGAAAAAATCATCGTATTTTTACGACTTTACAAATTATCTCAAATGAACGGATTCATTTTTACATGGGCTGAAAACGCAGATGGCAAAATGGTACATATCGACGATGTACCACGAGGCTCAAGGTGTGCATGTGTATGTCCTTATTGCCATGAGAATTTGCTTGCGCGTCATGGAGAAATAAACGAGCATGGCTTTGCACATCAAAGCAAAAAACGCAAAGCAAACTTAAAAATATGCAATGCTGTAACAGCATACAAATTAGCGGAACAAATCATACAAACAGAGAAAAGAATTCACGTTCCAGCATATTATGGGATTATCCCAAAGCATAACATTGAATTTACAGAAGTCACGATTGACAGCAGATTCGAAAGAATAGACAAACAACCGGATGTTATAGCTACCACGAAAGACGGCAAAAAATATCTAATAGAATTCACTTTGGAATACAAAGTTCAACATAAGAAGTCTATTGATTATAAAAATATGTCGTGTCTTGAAATAGACTTATCCCATCAAACACTAAATTCCATAAAAGACTTTTTACTCAACGACACAGAAAAAGAAAGCGAACAAAAAAAATGGCTTAACAACGATAATTTTTTCAGACAAATTGAAGAAATATACCACAATGCAGGAAAACGAATAAAAGTCGTATCCGAGAAAGAATGCCCTAACTGTAGCATGTATTATAATTGCTGTGCTGTCAATGTCAACAATTCCATTTTAACAATAGAAAACAATGGGGAAAAATATAGGTTGTGTAAAATCAAGCTATTTGAAGAGAAGAAAGAAAAACAAAAACTTCAAATGATGGAACTTAGGCAAAAACACGAAAAAGAATTATTAAGAAAAAAAGAGAGTATAGACATAAGCGATGACAAACGCACCTGCTTTAATTGTACATCAAATCTTGACTGGGCAAACAAATGGGGAAAACTTGCACACTGCGGAAGTTACATAAGTAATGGATTTCAAAGCAACGAAATTGACCCCGAATACGCCAAAGAGTGTCCGAAATTCAAGCCTAAACAATAAACACGCGATATCACGCAAACGCATTTATTAAAAAACGAGGACAACAAATTAGGCTATTTATAATTACAAGCACTACCCATACGAGTAGTGCTTATTTTTTTAGGCAACAAAAGAGCTATTTCATAAATGAAAAACGTAAATAGCGACAACATATAAAAGAAATTAAAGGGGAAATAGAGTCAACTAAGTAATGGAAAAAAGACTTATCTTTGTGTTTTTATTGCATAAAGGCATACGCAAACAACACACACGACAAGCAACATAAATAAAAAATCATATTACAAAGTGAAAGAGACAAAGTATATTTTCGTGACTGGAGGAGTAGTTTCCTCATTAGGCAAGGGCATCACAGCAGCTTCTCTCGGAAGACTTCTGCTGGCAAGAGGTTTCAAAGTGACTAACCAGAAGCTTGACCCATACATCAACGTTGACCCAGGAACGCTTAACCCTTATGAGCACGGAGAATGCTACGTAACCACAGACGGATATGAGTCCGACCTCGACCTCGGTCACTACGAGAGATTCCTCGATATACAGACCACAAGATACAACAACTTGACCACTGGCCGTGTTTACCAGACTGTGATAAACAAGGAGAGACGCGGCGACTTCCTCGGCAAGACTGTGCAGATAATCCCTCACATCACCGACGAGATAAAGAACAACATTCTGCAGCTGGGCAAGGACAAGGATTACGACTTCGTGATAACTGAGATCGGAGGCGTGGTTGGCGACATCGAGTCGCTGCCTTTCATTGAGGCTGTCAGACAGTTGAGATATGAATTGGGCAAGAACTGCCTTTTCATTCACTTGACCTACGTGCCTTTCATCGCCGCAGCCAAGGAGCTGAAGACGAAGCCTACACAGCACTCTGTGAAGACGCTGCAGCAGGAGGGAATACAGCCAGACATCATCGTGCTGAGAACCGAGCACGAGATTTCGGACGACGTGAAGCGCAAGGTGTCGCAGTTCTGCAACGTGTCGGTTGACGCGGTGATAGAGTCGATGGACTGCTCTACTATATATGAGTGTCCTATAAAGATGCAGGAAGAGCAGCTCGACACTGTGGTGCTGAACAAGCTCGGAATGGAAATCCCGAAGGCCGACATGACCGAGTGGAACAACTACCTGAACAGAATGAAGAACGCCAAGAGAAAGGTGAAAATCGCCTTGGTGGGCAAATACGTTCAGTTGCAGGACGCTTACAAGTCAATATCGGAATCGCTGATACACGCATGCACATACAACGACTGCAAGCTTGACCTGACTTACGTCTCGTCGGAGGAGCTGACGAACGAGAACGTCGAGGAGATGCTGGCAGACAAGGAGGGAATAATCGTCGCTCCTGGATTCGGCAGCAGAGGAATAGAAGGAAAGTTCGTTGCGTTGAGATACGCGAGGGAGAACAACATCCCTTGCCTCGGCATCTGCCTCGGCATGCAGTGCATGGCCATAGAGTTCGCACGCAACGTGCTCGGTTTCGCTGACGCCAACTCGACAGAGATAGACCCAACAACACGCCACAACATAGTGGACATAATGGACGAGCAGAAGAACGTGCTGAACCTCGGCGGCAGCATGAGACTCGGCGCTTACGACTGCAAGCTGAAGGAAGGCTCGCTGGCTCACAAGGTGTACGGACAGGACGTCGTGAAGGAGCGTCACCGCCACAGATTCGAGTTCAACAGCGAGTACAGGGAGCAGTTCGAGAAAGCCGGCATGGTATGCTCGGGCGAGAACCCAGACACCGGCCTCGTCGAAGTGATCGAGTTGCCAAAGAACAAGTTCTTCCTCGGCACTCAGTTCCACCCAGAGTACAGCTCGACTGTGCTCAAGCCAAGTCCACTGTTCGTGTCATTCATAAAGACCATAATCAGCTAACAAACCACAAAGCCCAAACATATACCTTATGGACAAAAACACCATCATCGGATTTTCACTCATTGCGCTGCTTCTGTTCGGCTTCTCATACCTGAACCGCCCTACAGAAGAGGAATTGGCGCAACAGAAAAAAGCCCAGGAAGAGCAGCTTATGGCTCAAGCCGACAGAAAGGCCGACAGCTTAGCCGCCGTGCAGGACACAATAGCGCAGAGCGCAAGCATCACACAAGAGAGCGCCGACAGCATAGCAACCGAGAAGTTCGGTGTTTTTGCGAACGCAGCCACAGCCAAGGACTCTACTTACACAATAGAGAACAACAAAATCCGCCTCGTGATAAGCGCCAAGGGCGGACAGCTGAAGTCTGTCGAAGTGAAGAACTACAAGACAAACTCGCAGGAGCCGCTCGTGCTGTTTGACTCGGAGAAGGACGGCACTGACTTCAACCTGACGCTCTACACAAAGAACGACAGAATCATAAACACAAGAGACCTGAACTTCGAGCCTGTGGGATTCCAAGCCATAGACGCGATGGTGACCAAGGGCGAAAGAGCCTTCACCTTCCGTCTGACCTCAGCCGACGGCTCATACCTCGACTACATCTACACGCTCAAGGCCGACGACTATATGGTCGGATTCTCTGTGAAGCCACACGGCATGCAGAACACCCTCAAGACCAACGCAAGCGCAGTCGATCTGACATGGCACTCGAAAATCAAGCAGCAGGAGAGAAGCTAGAAGTTCGAGGACCGCTACGCAAGCATCTACTACAAGCCTACGTCCGATGACGTCGATGACCTCTCGGCCTCATCGAACGACAGCGAGGAGATAACCACAAAGGTGAGATGGATCGCGTTCAAGGACCAGTTCTTCTCAAGCATCCTGATAGCCGACAACGACTTCGCTTCAGCCAAAATCGAGAGCAAGAAGATAGAAGACGACCCTAACTACCTGAAAGAGTACACAGCGAACATACTGATGCCGCTCGACGTGGCAGGCAACAGCGCCACAAACATGCACTTCTACTTCGGTCCTAACAAATACAAGGAGCTGAAGGCATACGACAAGGACGTGGACAGCGACAAGAAGCTGCACCTCGACGAAATAGTGCCGCTGGGCTGGACAATCTTCGGATGGATAAACAAGTACGCCGTAATTCCGATATTCGACTTCTTCAGCAAGTACATATCATCGTACGGCATCATCATCCTGATAATGACAATCATAATAAAGATTGTGCTGTTCCCGCTGACCTACAAGTCGTACCTCTCTACAGCCAAGATGAGAGTGCTCAAGCCACAGATCGAGGAGATAAACAAGAAATACGCGTCAGCCAAGCCACAAGAGAAGCAGGCTGCCACCATGCAGCTGTACAGGCAAGCCGGCGTGAACCCTATGGGCGGATGTCTGCCAATGCTGTTGCAGATGCCTATCCTGTTCGCCATGTTCACATTCTTCCCAGCAGCCATAGAACTGCGTCAGCAGAGCTTCCTGTGGGCCGAGGACT
>JAGCQO010000152.1 GCA_017965125.1 Paludibacteraceae bacterium | reverse complement strand
GTCAGCGACAAGGTTCGTGTGCGCAGAATGTCGTCGCGCTCCGATGTCTATGGCGAATTCCTCGACATGATAGCCCAGACGGTGCTCGTCAGCAATCCGGCGTTCTACCAGAGCATGATACGCGCTTTGAACCAGCCTTTCGCTCGCACCGCTCTTCAGGTTTATGACCTCTCGAAGGAAAAGCAGAAACTGACCGTCGCAAGCAACAAGTTCGGATGCTTCGTGAAGGACGGCAAGGGGCTTCCAGTGGCCGATGCGACGGTCGTCGTGACGACTGACAACGCTACACGCCTCACGACCAAGACCGACTTCTCGGGCTTCTTCTCGTTCACAGTGCCTAACTCGGTGCGCTCGTTGTCGGCGGTCGTCACAGCCCACAATTTCCGACCATACGAATTAGCCATCGCCATAGCCAAATCCGGCTCTACGATCGAGGAAACCTCTGTTACGCTCACGCCGGCTTATTCCGGCTTCACGGAGTATTCCCGTCCGTACTATCTTGTCGATGGCGCCGAGCCGAAATGGAACAGCTACTCGATGCTCACTCCGCTGAGAACCGTCGAAAACGGCGTGCCAGAGCTCGCTCTCGCATCGTCCGACGCCATGGTGCATGTGCGTGGGGCAGTGGCTCAGGAGTCATCGTCGTCGGCGCCAGCATCGCCGCTCTACGTCGTGGACGGAGTGGTGAGAGACGACATTTCGGACATTCCTGCGTCGTCAATCAAGAAGATGGAGCGGCTGAGACGTGTGCCTTCCATCTACGGCGCACGCGGCAAAGCCAACGGCGTGATTGTCGTGATGACCAACCGCAACAATTCTCAAGACCCTATTATCAACGAGGCTTACATCTCTTCGGAGACCTCGTCGTCGATACGCTCCAACTTCTCCGACTGCGCTTTCTGGCAGCCGAGCCTGACCACTGGCGCCGACGGCAAGGCCTCATTCCCAGTCACATTCCCCGACGACGTCACTCGTTGGAAAACATATTTCCTCGGCTTGGAGTCAAACAAATATTCCGCCGTGGCTGAAGGCGATGTCCTTGCCTACAAACCGCTGATGGCGCAGCTTTCCGCGCCTCGTTTCCTCATTCAGGGCGACACGGCCTCTGTCATCGGCTCTGTCCGTTCCGTGGGCTCGTCGGCCGAGACGTTGTCGGTGTCGTTCGCGCTTGACAGTGTGAACGTCGCTTCGAGAAACGTGACGCTCCGTCCGAGAACCGGCTTCGTCGATTCGGTGCGCATTGTCGCTCCGTCGCAGACCGACACGCTGACGACGTCGTTCCGTCTCGACCGTGCCTCTGACGGCTACTACGACGGCGAGCGCAAGACGATTCCGCTGTTCCGCCGTGGCATGCCGAAGTCGGAAGGGCAGTTCGCCGTCCTCTCGTCCGACACGACGATAAGCCTGAGCCTTCCGCAGGGTGTCTCGGACATGGTGCTCGTCTCTGGCAAGTTGCCAGTGGTGCAGGCCGAGCTCGACAAGCTTTCGCGCTACGAGTTCATGTGCAACGAGCAGCTGGCGTCCAAGCTTTACGCTTATCTGCTCAAGGACCAGTTGTGCCGAAACCAGAACATCAAGTTCCGTGAGAAAAAGGAGGTCCGCAAGCTCGTGAACGCGCTTTGGGCTAATCAGAACGCCGAAGGAGGCTGGGGTTGGTGGAATGTCTCGTCAACCGAGCTTTGGATAACGTCGCACGTCGTGGATGCGCTCCAGTTGGCGCGTTCGTTGGGCTACAATGTTCCGCTCCGTGTCTCTTTCGACGAATTGTCGGAGCGCCTGTCGCTCGAGATGTCATACGATTATGCGCCGTCGAAGCTCCTTTCGCTCGCATTGCTTTCACACAGCATTGACCCTGAGAGGAATTACTTGTCGGTGATAAGCGCCATCGACGCCAAAATCTCCAAGAGAGATGCCGACGGCCGTCCTGTCTATCCGTTCTCGACGCAGGAGCTTTTCCAGTTTGTGCGCCTCAAGCAGATGTGCTCGCATCCTTACTCGTTGTCGGTGCTTCAGCCGTTCTTAGCCAAGACTTCGGTCGGCAACCTTTACTTCACTTCATACACCGACAGGGCGTCATTGTCTTGCGTGCCATACAGCAACGACGTCGCGCTCTCTCTCGTGGGTTACGACATTCTGTCGGCGGCTTCGGACCCTCGTGCCGTCAAGGTGCGCAACGGCTTCTATGAGCGTCTTGGCGCAGAAGGCTGGGGTAATACATACCTCTCGGCCAAGGTGCTCGGCCATCTCGTCTCGTCGCTGCAGGCCGATGATTCCTACGCTGTGGTCAGCATGAGCGGCGCGGTCAAGGCTCGTGTCGATTCGTTCCCGTGTGTCATGCCGGTTTCGGGCAAGAGCGTGACGCTGACCAAGAAGGGCAAAGCGCCGGTGTTCGCGTCGGTTGTCAAGTCGTCATGGGTAACCAATCCGAGCGCCGATTTCACATACGCCACAGTCACCACGTCGGTTCCGGAACTCGTGGTCGGCAAGCTGGCCTCTTTGACGGTGAATGTCGATATGAAGGCGTCGGCGGAGTATGTGCGCATCGAGGTGCCTGTGCCTGCCGGATGCGCTTATGAGGAAAACCGCAAGTCGTGGTCGGTCGACGAGTCCCACCGCGAGTATCACAAGGACAAGGTTGTGATTTATTGCCGTTCGCTCTCGCAGGGCGCGCACAAGTTCACAGTGCCGGTCGTTCCGCGTTTCGCTGGCTCATACACCATGAACCCGACCCGTGTACAGCTTATGTATTTCCCGACGATTTCAGCAAACAGTCTGATTCAGAGAGTGGTGGTTAGATAGTTTTCACAGAAACGGCTTTTTGTTTTTTAAAAATTATATCATTTTGCAACTCGTCAATGACGTAATTGTTTACTCAATAATTAATAACAAAACAAAGAAACATGAAACAGACAATCAAGGTATTAACAATGGCGGTTGCAGCTATGTTTGCATTAAGCGTTGCTGCTGATGCGCAAATCAGTGTCAATGGTGTGAACATCAAGTTTGGCAAGAAAAAGAGTGCCGACAACACAGAAGCTAAGGCTGCGGTAACTGCTGCCAAGGCTGCTTCTACGGCTGCTTCTGCGGCTACCGCGACTTCAACTAAGTCCGCTGCTCCTACAGCGCCTGCTGCAAAACCTTCAGTGGAAATGGTGACCTTCAGTGGCGAAAAATTCACCGTTCAGCATCCGAAGGAATATGTTGGCATAGTGGACGACTGGTTTCCTAATGTGGTGAACGAGTGGAAGAAAGACGACAAGCACATGCTTACAGTATGGCCAGAAGAGTTCGGTGAGACAAACGTAGAGGAACTGAAGGACTGGGGACGCATCATGAAAGAGGATTTTCAAGACAAGCCAGAGGGCTGGAAGGTGGATGAGCCAGTTGTCAAAGGTAATATTTTGACAATTCGCATGGTGGCTGGTGACGTCGTTCAATACTATTACACCATAGTGCCAGAAGGTAGATACAACTTCACAGGCAGAATGAGTTTCCTCGTTAGCGAAGAGGCAAACTATAAGCCAATTTTCGATGCGGTTTTGGCATCTATCAAGAAAAAGTAAAAACCGGATAAATGTTCTTAATCATGAAAAAGAGTCTTTTTATAGCTTTTCTTGCGGTTGTTTCTGTTTGCGTTAACGCGAAAGATAAATGGGAGTATCAGTCCAATTTCACAGAAGGAAGAGCCTGCGTGAAAGATTCCAAAGGCAAGTGGGGCTATATCGACGAGAGCGGCAAGGTAATCAGCCCGTGCCAATGGCGAAGCGTTCGCTACTATCAAGAGGGATTGGGATGCGTCGTGGATGCTGAGGAAAAGTACGGATACGTTGATTTGAACGGAAATGTGGTTATTCCTTGCCAATTCTTTTATGGCGGTTGGTTCTCAGAGGGACTGGCTGCTGTGGCCATCAGTGCTGACTATTCCATTAAATATGGCTTCATCGACAAGACTGGAAAGATAGTCATACCTTGCCAATGGGAAAACGCCTATTCATTCGAGAAAGGTGTGGCCAAGGTGCAAGTCAAGCTTGATGACGGCACACGTGTCTGGAGGAAAATCGACAAGACAGGCAAGTATGTTGAGTAATAAAAAACAGTCAAGGGGAACGAAAAGTTCCCCTTGATTGTTTTTAATAAATCTCTGTTATTCCTATTTCTTAATGCCGGAACGGTCGGTTTCCCATTTGTTATTGTGATGTTTGTTGCAGGGTGTTTTTCCTGCATTGTTCTCATCACTTATTTCACTAATTTCTTCTTTCCCTCGCTTATCTTTATCAGGTAGCATCCGCCGTTATGCTTGCCGCCGTTGTCCTTGCCTTGCCACTTGATGTTGCTCTGTATGCCTTCGGTTTCGCCAGAGAGGCTCATCATTATGTCGCGTCCTATTAGGTCGAATCGTGGAGTTCTGGTCTTTGGGTGTCCGAAGTGCTGGTTGAACTGTGTGTTGTAGCCGTAGAAACGCTTGTCGTTCAGTACCTTGAACTGCGAGTAGTAATACGTTTCAGGAGCGGTGAACAGCTCGTTGCTCCAGCTTTCGTAGCCCAGCACGCTCACTTTCAAGCCTTCGCTGTTCCATGCG
>JAGCQO010000151.1 GCA_017965125.1 Paludibacteraceae bacterium | reverse complement strand
GGTTCTCCTTTATCGCTTGCTTTGTCACAGTGTCGGCTCCGAGCGTGTCGCCTTTCTCGACCAAGACTTGCGCCTTCTCCAAGAAGAGCAGCTCGTATGACCTGTGCTTTTTTGTGGATTTTTTCGACAGTAGGAAATCGATGTCGTCGAGGGCTTTGTCGTATTTCTTCTGCCTCTCGTAAACCTCGATTCGGTTCATCAGATACTCCGTGTTCTCCGGCGTAAACTCCAGTGCCTTCGAGAATGCTTTTTCCGCATCCTCATATTCGCCGAGCCTCTTCATGGCAAAACCTTTAGCGTAATGCAGCATCGGCATGAAAGGGTTGCATTGCAATGCTTTCTCGAAATCGTCCTTCGCGCCGAGAAAGTCCTCGAGCTCCAGCTTGGCTATGCCTCTGAGGTAGTACGCTTCTGTGGAGTTCGGCTTTATGCTCAGCACCTTGTTGAAATACTGCATGGATAGCACGTAATCCTCAAAGTGCAAAGCGTTTCTGCCGTTGTCAAGCAGACGTTTTGTGTTTATCTGTCCGAAAAGGCAGACTGCCATGACGCAAAGCACGGCAGTCGCGAAAAATCTCTTAGAAGTCAACCGACTCATACTCAGAAGATTCTGCGTCTATCTCGACTGGACAGCCGTTTACATCCCTGAAGTTGGCAGGTATTGAGAATTTGTCGCTCTGGCTGTATCCGAGGGTCTTGTCTGCATATACCTTTTTCATGTACAGAGCCCAGATAGGGAGCGCCATGGCAGCACCCTGACCGTCGCCCATGTTGTCGAAGTGGATGCCTCTGTCTTCTCCTCCGACCCATACGCCGTTCACAAGGTTTGGAGTGATTCCCATGAACCATCCGTCGGCGTTTCTCTGTGTCGTACCTGTCTTGCCGCCCATCTCTGCGGTTATGCCGTACTTGAATCTGATACGCCTACCTGTACCTTGGTCAACCACGGCTTTCAGCATGTAGAGCATCTTGTATGCGGTGCTCTCGCTTATTATCTCCTTCATGCTTGGCGTGTATGACGCTATCACGTTGCCGTTGTTGTCCTCGATTATTGTTACATACATCGGTTCTACGCGGATTCCTTTGTTGGCGAATGTTGTGTATGCGTCCACCATCTCCAGCACTTTTATCTCGCACGGACCGAGACAGAGCGACACAACAGGGTCCAATTGGCCTTCAACTCCGAACGATCTCATCAGCTTAATCAGTGCCTGTGGAGTGAAGAGCGACATCAGGTAAGCCGAAATCCAGTTGTTCGAGTTCGCCAATCCCCATTTCAGCGTCACCATTTCGCCTAAACGTGCCTTGGAGCCGTTTCTTGGCGTCCATTCGGTGCCAGCGTCGGTTATGAGCGTGTAAGGGTGGTTCTCCACCTCGTCGCAAGGCGTCATGCCTTCCTCCATGGCGAGTGTGTAGAGATATGGCTTTATCGTAGAGCCGACCTGCCTTCTTCCCTTCGACACCATGTCGTACTGGAAGTTCGCGAAGTTTGGTCCGCCCACATACGCCTTCACATGTCCGTTGTGAGGGTCCATCGATAGGATTGCGCATCTGAGGAAGAACTTCTGCCATCTGATGGAGTCCATCGGTGTCATGGTCGTGTCTATGTCGCCGTCGTAGCTGAACACGGTCATGTCGGTCTTGGTGTTGAATGCATTGAGGATTTCCTTCTCGCTGTATCCAGCCTCTTTCTTCAGTCTGTATCTCTCGCTGTTCCTCATAGATTTCTCCATAGACTCCTGCACTTGCTTGTCGGACAGCTGGTTTGAGAATGGCGCTTTCTTCTTGCCCTTCTTCTCCTTGAAGAACCTGCCTTGCAGATACTGCATGTGCTCTGAGACCGCTTCTTCGGCGTATCTCTGCATTCTTGAGTCTATAGTTGTGTAAATCTTCAAGCCGTCGGTGTAGATGTTGTATTTGCTTCCGTCTGGCTTCCTGACCTTCTCGCAGAATCCGTATATCGGGTTGTTCGCCCATGCCACTGAGTCATCGTGGTATTCCTGCATCTGCCAGCTCTTGTAGTCGCCTTTCTTAGGCTCTTTGGCTGTGAGCATGATTCTTAGATATTCTCTGAAGTATGGCGCCAAACCGCCCTTGTGGTCGATGGTCTGGAACTTTGTCTCAAGCGGAAGCTTGGAGAGGCTGTCCTTCTCGGCCTCGGTCAGGAATCCGGCTTTCACCATCTGCTCGAACACGACGTTTCGGCGGCCTTTGGTTCTTTCCGGTTGTCTTATCGGGTTGAAATAGGAAGGGTTCTTACACATGCCGACGAGTGTGGCTGCTTGCTCTATCGTCAGCTTGTCCGGAGTGGTGGAGAAGTACACGAACGCGGCGCTCTTTATTCCCACAGCGTTGTAGAGGAAGTCGAACTGGTTCAGGTACATTGTTATTATCTCCTCCTTTGTGTAGAATTTCTCCAGCTGCACAGCGATGGTCCATTCTATAGGCTTCTGCAAAAGTCTCTGCCAGAACGACTCGGCCTGTGGCGACCAAATCTGCTTGGCGAGCTGCTGTGTCAGTGTCGAGCCTCCACCTGCGCTTTTCTGTTGCAGGATTCCTCTGAGGATTATCGCTCTGAACAATGCCCAGCTGTCGATGCCGGAGTGGCTCTCGAATCGCGAGTCCTCGGTGGCGATGAGGGCGTTTATCATGTTAGGCGAGATTTCGTTGTAGTTCACGCTGACTCTGTTTTGCTTCTGCTGGTAGTATCTTCCGAGCAGTTGCATGTCGGATGAGTAAATCTCGGTCGCAAATTTGTTCTTAGGATTTTGCAGCTCGGATATAGGCGGCATATAGCCTATAAGTCCGTTTGCGATAAGCGCGAATGTTATTATGATCAGCAATACCACTGAAATTAGCGATATCCAGAATGCTTTTAAAATCTTATGACCTATAGGGCTAATTTTTGCAGTTCCTTTTTTCATTATTTTGCTTAAATGGCTATGTTTTTAGTCTGCAAAAATAGACTTTTTGACTTATCTTTGCAACCAACTTTGTTTTTAACGTAATAATTCTAACTCAAAACAAGACATGAAAGCATACGTTTTCCCAGGACAAGGCTCTCAGTTCCCAGGCATGGGCAAGGACCTTTATGACAGCAATCCTAAGGCTAAGGAGCTTTTCGAAAAAGCTAACGAAATCCTTGGCTTCAGAATTACCGATGTTATGTTCAACGGCACAGACGAGGATTTGCGTCAGACCAAGGTGACTCAGCCTGCGGTTTTCCTTCATTCTGTAATCACGGCGCTCACGACTCCAGATCTGAAGCCAGACATGGTTGCAGGACACTCTTTGGGAGAGTTCTCTGCCTTGGTTGTTTCCGGCGCTATCAGTTTCGAGGCTGGCGTGTCACTGGTTTCTCAGCGTGCACTTGCCATGCAGCGTGCGTGCGAGATTAATCCGGGAACAATGGCGGCTGTCATAGCTCTGCCAGACGACGTTGTCGAGGAGGTTTGCGCGTCTATCACCGACGGAGTGGTGGTGCCAGCCAACTACAACTGCCCAGGACAGCTTGTTATCTCTGGCGCGGAAAACGCTATCGACAAGGCTTGTGTGATATTAAAGGAAGAGAAGAACGCAAAGCGCGCTCTGAAGCTCGTTGTCGGAGGAGCATTCCACTCTCCGCTGATGGAGCCTGCTCGTCAGCAGCTTGAGACTGCCATCGCAGCAACAGAGTTCTCTGTGCCTTCTTGCCCTATATACCAGAACGTTGACGCTAAACCATCGACCGACCCTGAGAAAATCAAGGCGAACCTCATAGCTCAGCTGACATCGCCAGTGCGCTGGACTCAGACTGTGCAGAACATGGTGGCCGACGGCGCCGACTACTTCAAGGAGATTGGTCCAGGCAAGGTGCTCAAGGGACTTGTGGCAAAAATCGATAAAACAGTTACTGTAGAATAAATATAATATAATGTATAGAACCAATACTTGTGGCGAGTTACGCATCTCTGACAAGGGAAAAACCGTCACTTTAGCCGGATGGGTGCAGCGTGTACGTAAACTCGGAGGCATGACATTCGTTGACCTCCGCGACCGTTATGGCATCACTCAGCTCGCTTTTGACGAGGCTAAGAACAAAGAACTTTCGGACCAGGCGCAGAAGCTTGGTCGCGAATTCGTAGTTCAAGTCACAGGACTTGTGGCTGAAAGAGCATCCAAGAACTCGAAGATTCCTACTGGCGACATAGAGATTATCGCGTCTTCGCTGAATATCCTCAACACTTCGGACGTGCCTCCTTTCACAATCGAGGACGAAACCGACGGCGGCGACGACCTGCGCATGAAGTACCGTTATCTGGACTTGCGCCGTAACGCTGTGCGCCGCAATCTGGAGCTTCGCAATCAGCTGACATTCCTTGTCAGGGATTTCCTTGTGAAGCGCAATTTCATTGAGACAG
>JAGCQO010000150.1 GCA_017965125.1 Paludibacteraceae bacterium | reverse complement strand
GCTGTAATAGAAATTAGGTCCCCAACCATATTCATCATTATAGCCCTGGAAGTTGAGGGTTGTGTCCTTAGGCACTGTTATCTTGAAGCCGAGGAGCTTCTGACCACCGGCATCCACCGCGCCGTTCTCGGCTGTGAAGGCGAGATTGTCGTTGCGGTAAGGCAAAGAAATCTCCTTGAAAGTGATTGGAGCTGCAGGATAGAGCGTAGGAGACACAAGGTCCAGAGACTCGTCCTCTGCGCTTATGGCAAACGCTGTCACAAAGTAGTCATCATAATCAAATCCGTCGTCGCTCAATGCGATGTACCATGTGCCAGCAGTAAGGCTGATTTCATCATCAAGCCAAGCATATTCTGTGCCATTGAGCTTGTTGTTAAACTCGCTCTTGCTGTAATAAATCATAGGTTCCCAATTGTATTTATCATTATAGCCCTGGAAGTTGAGGGTTGTGTCCTTAGGCACTGTTATCTTGAAGCCGAGGAGTTTCTGGTAACCGGCATCCACAGCGCCGTTCTCGGCTGTGAAGGCGAGGTTGTCGTTGCGGTATGGCAGAGAAATCTCCTTGAATGTGATTGGAGTTGGAGGAACAGTAGGAGACACAAGGCTCTGAGACTCGTTCTCAGCGCTTATGGCAAACGCTGTCACATAGTAGTCGTCATAATAAAAGCCGTCGTCGCCCAATGCGATGTACCATGTGCCGGCAGTAAGGCTGATTTTCTTTCCAAAACTACCAAGGAAATTAGATGATGTGCCATTGAGCTTGATGTCGAACTCGCTCTTGCTGTAATAGAAATTAGGTCCCCAACCATATTCATCATTATAACCCTGGAAGTTGAGGGTTGTGTCCTTAGGCACTGTTATCTTGAAGCCGAGGAGCTTCTGACCGCTGCCATCCACTGCGCCATTCTCCTCTGTGAAAGCGAGATTCTCATTGACGTATGGCAGAGAAATCTCCTTGAATGTGATAGGAGTGACAGGAGTGACAGGGTCTGGCTTAGTTAACTTTATAGACACTTTCGCTCTGTAGAATACATCTTCATAGAATCCGTCATCGCCCAATGCGATGTAGTTGACTCCAGCTTTCAAGTTTATCTTGTCGCCTGGCCAGTAGTCAGTAAGACCATCGAGGCTCGCGTCAAATTCTGTATTGCTGGTGTATAATGCAGGAACCCATCCATATTTACTGCTGGTAGTATATCTTATAGCAGTGTCCTGAGGCACAGTCACCTTGAAGCCGAGGAGTTTCTCGTAGCCGTTATACACAGCGCCGTTAGCCTTGTTGAAGAAAATGCTGTCGCTGAATGGCAGAGAGATTTCCTTGAAGGTGATGGCTCCGTTAGGAGTGACTGGGTAAACCACAGGAGACTTAACGTCCTTCAATGTGTCGCCCTTAGCTCTGATGGAGAATGCAGTCACAAAGAACTCATCGCCACTGAACTCATCATCACTCAAATCAATGTACCATGTTCCGGCTGGGAGATCCACTGTAGCACCTTTGGATGTAAGCGTACCTTCCCATATAGTATAACTATAAGCACTAATATCAAAGGTGGTTATCTCCATCTGAACACCTTTGCTATACTTGCTGTTGTATCCCTGGAAGTAGAGAGATGTGTCCTTAGGCACAGTGATTCTGTATCTCAGCACATTGCTGAAGCTCGAAGGACCAGTCTGTGTCTTAACCGCTCCGTTCTCGGCTGTGAAGGCGAGGCTGTCGTTGCGGTAAGGCAGAGAAATCTCCTTGTATAAGGAATTTCTGATGACAGGCGCAGCGGCAGTGACAGGCTCATTCTTGAAAGAGATAGACAGCCACGATGCGAAGAAGTTCGTCCTGTAGTAATTGTTGTCGCCGAACGCAATGTAGTGTGTTCCTGCCGAGATGTTGACCTTCACTGGATTGCTGTTATAAAGCGTATCAGAAGGAGTGTAGTTGGACTGGAAAGGCTCGTCGCTGATCTTGAACGAAGCTCCCCACATCTCGTTCACATTGTAGGCAGCCACATAGATGGCAGTGTCCTTGTCAACAGTGAACTGGTAGCACTTCACTCTCTGCGATCCGGCTATCTGTGCGCCGTTCTCAGTGGTGAAAGCCACACTGTCCTGGAAGTAAGGAAGGTTAATAGACTCGAAGTTCAGGTCGTTGACCACCGAACTTCTGAACTGAACGCCAGCGGTGCTCTTGGCAGCCTCGAACCACGATCGATGGGACTGCGCCTGCTTCCGCTGAACATTCACCCTTTGCACCCTCTGCGCACGGTTGTGCGAGCGGTTAGGGCTCTTTCTGACATTGCCTGCGTATGCCCCGAAAGACATCAATGCCGACAATGCTAAGACAATTAGTTTATTCATGAAAAATGAAATTAAAAATATAGAAATTAAAAAAATTGCGCAAAGTTAATAATTTTAATAAAAAAGACGGAATACCCATTTTTAGGTATTCCGCCCTTTCCACTATTAACTAACTATCTGCTTTTCGAAAAAGAATCGGTATGCTGTTCTGTTTTGTTTTGTATAAAAAAGCGCCCGTTTTTTTCTGAGTTCAAAGATGGAGCATAAAAGGAGAATGTTCTATTGTTATCTCTAAAAAAAACTTGTTAAGTGTATGAAAAAGCGCATCAAGACAACAAAAAGGCACAATTTGCCACAAAAAAAAAGCGGCACACCGAAAGGCGCCGCTCATGATTCAAGGTTATCAAAAAATACGAAAAGATTAAAATCTTTTTGTAAAGATACTATAAATAATGACACATCAAACACTTGAAAACGAGAATCGACGGTGCTGATTTCTTGAAAAGGAAAATATTTTTTATTTTTGATAAAATATATATCGCTGCCATGGCGACATAAAACCTGTACCACTATGGAAAAGATAACCGTTTACTGCAAAAACACGAAGACAAGCAAGCAATACGACATCGGCACGACCGCCGAGGAGATACTTGCCGACCAGGACATAGAGAACAAGGACGACATAATAGCCGCGCTGATAAACAACAAGTGCCAGACGCTGAGCTACGCGCTTTTCCACCCGAAGGACATCGAGTTCATAGACATGAAGAACTACTCCGGCAGGAAGATGTACATCGTGACCATCTGCATGATACTCTCCAAGGCAGTGCACGACCTGTATCCCGAAGCCGTGCTGCACATAGAGCACCCGATAGCCGACGGATACTACTGCAACATAACCAACCTGGGCGACAAGATGATAAACGAGGAGATGATAACCTCGATAAAGGTGAGGATGCAGGAGATAATAGCGCGCGACTACCCGATATTGAAGCACGAGGAGAAGAAAGAGAAGGTGATGGAGATGTTCAAGGGATTCGGCGAGAACGACCATGTGATGATACTCGAGTCGCTGAACATGTGCTACGCCTACTACTACGAGATAGACGGATACTACGACGTGTACCTGAGCCCGCTGCTGTCATCGACAGGCAAGGTGCCGCTGTCGTTCGACCTGTTCAAGTACCACCACGGAATGTTCCTGAACATAGCCTCGAAGAAAGACCCATACAAGCAGGCGGAGTTCTACGACCAGCCTAAGCTTTATAACGCATTCAAGCGCAACGTGGATCTGGACAACATAATAGGCATAAGAAACATAGGCGAGCTGAACAAAGCCAACAAGGAAGGCAAGCTGTTTGAACTTGTCAAAATAGCCGAGGCGCTGCACGAGAAGGAGATAGTCAGAATAGCGGACAAGATAGCGGACAACATGGAACTGAAGAAGTTCGTGATGATAAGCGGTCCGTCGTCGTCGGGCAAGACGACGTTCAGCAAACGTCTGAGCGTGCAGCTGCTGGCGTCCGGCATCAAGCCTATAACCATATCGCTGGACAACTACTTCGTGGAGCGCGACCGCACGCCTCGCGACGAGAATGGCGACTATGACTTCGAGTCGCTCTACGCTCTGGACATCGACTTCTTCAATCAGCAGCTGCAGGAACTGCTCGAGGGCAAGGAAGTGAGCCTGCCGACATACAACTTCGAGACCGGCAAACGCGTCTTCAAGGGCAACAAGGTGAAACTGAAAGACAACAACATAGTGATGATGGAAGGCATCCACGCCCTGAACCCGGCACTGACGCCGAGCCTCAACGAGGACGAGAAATTCAAGATCTACGTTTCGGCGCTGACGACCATCTCGCTCACCAACCACAACTGGATATCGACAATCGACAACAGGCTCATACGCCGCATGGTGCGCGACTACAAGTACCGCGCAAACTCCGTGCAGGACACCATAAGCCGATGGAGGAGCGTGCGCCGCGGCGAGGACAAATGGATATTCCCGTTCCAGGAGAACGCCGACGTGATGTTCAACTCGGCGCTCATCTTCGAGCTGGCTGTGCTGAAAGGCTACATAATGCCGCTGCTGCAGGAGGTGCCTAAGGACAGTCCTGAATACACCGAAGCAAACCGCATAATGAGACTGCTGACGTGTATAAAACCAATGTCAAACAGAGACCTGCCTTCGACTTCTCTCCTTAGAGAATTCCTCGGCGGCAGCTCGTTTAAATACTAAAGGAACATGCAACTCGTATCGACACACATAGTGCTAAACGACGACATCGGAGTGAGGGGAAACCTGTACGGAGGCAAGCTCATGGCGTGGATAGACGATGCGTCGTCGGCCTATGCCAGAGAGGTGATAAAGAACCCGAACACACTGACTCTGAAGGTGTCGGAATGCCTGTTTTTGAAGCCGTAGAAGCTCAACAACATCATAAAACTCTACTGC
>JAGCQO010000149.1 GCA_017965125.1 Paludibacteraceae bacterium | reverse complement strand
TCTTGTTTCGATTATTCATGGACATTTGTTCACAATGGGCAACAAAAAAGCGGAAGGAGAAATCCGTTCCGCTTCTTGTGTTATTGAGTGTTTGCTTTCTTACTCTTTCTTGAAGTCTGGCAATGCGTAATCGCTCTTGTCGCCAAGGATTTTCTTCACTTGGTTTATCTCGAGGAACGATGTTCCGTTGCCTGCTCCGAAGCTGCCGCTGAGGTACGAGATGTAGTCGTCGTCCTTTATCTTGCCGGCCGCTCTGAGCTCCGACATCGCGTCGATGAGGTAGTCTCTGTTGTCGCCGTGCTGTGGCTGATAGCTTGCGTGTACGCCGTAGCTCAGTGCGAGCAGGCGCATTGTCTTCTCGTTGTAGCAGATGGCGAGCACAGGGTTAGTCGAGCGGAAGGCCGCCAAGTAGCGTGCTGTGCGTCCTGTCGAGCTGTCGGTCAGTATGGCCTTTGTGCCTATCTCGGTCGCTGCGTTAGCTGCGGTCTGCGCCAGGAACGCTGTGGTGTCGTGCTCGCTTGGGTCGAAGGTCACTTTGATGTCGTTTTCAGGCACCTTGCTCTTCTCCGCCTCCTCTGCTATTCTCGCCATGGTCTGTACGGCCTCGAGAGGGTACTTTCCGCTGGCAGTCTCGCCGCTGAGCATTATCGCGTCGGTGCGGTAGTATATGGCGTTCGCCACGTCGGTCACCTCGGCTCTTGTTGGTCTTGGGTTATGAATCATGGACTGCAGCATCTGCGTAGCCACGATCACAGGCTTCTTGTGTCTTACTGCGCAACGGATTATGGATCTCTGTATGCCAGGGATTTTCTCCTGCGCCACCTCGATGCCAAGGTCGCCACGAGCCACCATCACGCCGTATGCCACGTCGAGTATCTCGTCGATGTTGTCCACGCCGTCCTGGTTCTCGATTTTCGCGATTATCTTTATCGGGCTGTTGTACTCGTCGAGCACGCTCTGCACCTCAAGGATGTCCTCTTTCGACCTCACGAACGAGTGTGCGATGAAGTCAACGTCGTTCTCCACAGCCAGCTTGATAAAGTGCTTGTCCTTGTCGGTCAGGGCAGGGAGGTTGATTCTCACGCCTGGCACGTTCACGCTCTTGCGGCTGCCGAGCTTTCCGTCGTTCAGCGCCTCGCAGATGAGGCTCTCCTCGTTATTCTCGATGACCTTGAGGTCAATTTCGCCGTCGTCGAAAAGTATGTCGTCGCCCACAGAGAGGTCGCGCACGATGTCCTTGTATGACACTGCGACGCACTGCTCGTTGGACAGCACATCAGGGTTTCCGATTATCTTGACTCTGTTGCCCGACTTCATCTCTATCGGTTCGCCGGACTCGGTTTTTGTGGTTCTGATTTCAGGTCCCTTGGTGTCAACTAAGATAGCCAGCTTGTTAGACACGGCTCTCACGTTCTTTATGACTCTCATGAAACCTTCGTCGTCAATGTGCGCAGTGTTTGTTCTCACAACATTGACTCCAGCTTTGTATAAGCTGCGTATGAATTCGACATCGCAACGCAGGTCAGATATTGTTGCGACAATTTTGGTATGCTTACTCATTTATTTCTTATCGATTATTGCTTGTATAGCCAATTTGTATGAATCAAGTCCGAAGCCGAAGATGCATCCCATGCACACCGGCGAAAGGAACGAGTGGTGTCTCACCTCCTCGCGCGACGAGATGTTGCTTATGTGCACCTCGACCACAGGCGAAGTTATGCCCTTTATCGCGTCGGCTATGGCGAGCGACGTGTGGGTGTAGGCGCCGGCGTTCAGCACGATGCCGTCTATCGTGAAGCCCACTTCATGGAGCTTGTCGATGATGCCTCCTTCGTGGTTGCTCTGGAAGTATTCGATCTTGTGCTCCGGGAAGGCCTTGCGGAGCTCCTCCAGGTAGCTGTCGAAGTCGCGCTTGCCGTAGATTTCCGGTTCTCTCTTTCCGAGAAGGTTGAGGTTCGGACCGTTTATTACAAGTATATTCATGTGAATTTCGCGTTTTGCGTTTAAGGCCACAAAGATACGTATTTGCGCTTTCACTCTCATAATCTTTTGTGTGAAAAGTAAATGACGAGAGAATACACATGTCATTGGGAAATCAAGATCTCGCATAGACAAATAGAAAAAACAACTAATTTTGTCTGTCACAAAATCAACGACACATCCAAATGAAAATGAGGAAAATCTTGCTCTTATCCGTAGTAGCACTTCTTTTGCTATCATGCCGCACACAAAAGACGACCTTTGTGAATCATAATGTGGCACAATCCGAAACGCTTATCAGACTGCAACCCGCTAAAATAATAACAAGTGCTGGTTTTGACTTTCTTAGCTATGAAAACGGACAATATCAAATGATTCGTTATTCATATATCATTTGGAAAAAACACCACACACAGCATTGCCAAATTTCACTATATCCAAAGAAGCACTACAAAATCGAAGAGGATAGCCTTATTGGTGAAGGATGGATGACCGCATCGATGTTTAAGCAGTACAGAAATTACCAACCCTCTTTTAAATGCTTTTCCGAGCGATTCCTCGACTTATCAAACGATGAGAAAATTCAAGTTCTGGATGGTATGTCAGATAAAATCCAAGAACGGCAAGTTTCTGATTTCAAAAAAATCCCCGCCGATTTGTTGAACGGTCTAAACAATATGGGCAAAGACACCTCTTCCACGCTCAATAAATACGAAGCAAAGTATCTGAACTTTATTTTCGGATTAGAGTCAAGCAACCTTGACTTTGGAAAAGCAAAGGTTGGTTTTCTTGGCAGCAAAGAAGATTTCTTTAAGCAAGAAAGAGAATTATTCAGTAATGGCGCAGAAAGCGGCGTTGGCGACTGTGTCTTATATATATTTAGCGCTACACAAAAAGACGCATGTGGCGATTATGACGCGGCAATCACATATTGGCACAAAGCAATTATACCGGCAGGAACAGTCGTCAAATGGCTGAGAAAGAAACCGACTGCAAACTCACACTAAAACCATTGCGAAGTCCAAACCCAAGGCTCTGGCAATCAACAGAAAAGTCGATAGCTGCATGTCGCTGTTTCCACGGTCTATCTGTGAGACGTACTCGCGTTTCTTGCCGATTTTGTCAGCGAGTTCCTGTTGCGTCAT
>JAGCQO010000148.1 GCA_017965125.1 Paludibacteraceae bacterium | reverse complement strand
TTATAGTAATCTTGCGGCAGTCTCGACAAAGCACAAAAAAGCGTCGGTAAAACGCGTTTGTTAAATATGTCGCCGCTTTTTTCCGCTGTCGGTGCCAGCGTCGTGTTGCGCTCATTGGCGCAGTTGCTCCCCAATTGAGCGGTTATAAAGGTATGTTCATTTCGTGAAAATGCAAATAGAAAAGATATGTTTTTTAACACCATGTCGTGGCGGTGATAACCAACGATTTTCGCCACAGACGGAGCACACCCACAATTTGTAGAGACGGTGCGTGCACCGTCTAATCGCACACAAATGAATCGTACAGACGTTTCATGAAACGTCTCTACACCACACAACCATTGAATTTCATCGCAAAAACGCACAGCGGTGCTTCGACTTGGTTCGGCTACGCTCACCAACCAACGCTCAGCAACCGAAAACTTGGCATAACTCCTCAAAAAATAATGCCCACCGCAATTTCCTAAATATTCAAAAGACATTTGACTATGATAGACGCATTTTGTATAATTGCATACGAATCTTAAAACCTAAAAACTATGAACAACAAAGGAATAATCGCAGCAGCCATTCTCGCTTGTGGAATCGTTTGCGGAGGATTGGCAGTAATGAAAGGCCTCGGCGACATGAAGGGGCAAAGGACGGTCTCTGTAAAGGGACTTTCGGAGAAGGAAGTGATGGCTGACCACGTGATTTGGCCTATCGTATATGACGAGAACGGCAACGACCTCGCCGACATCTACTCGTCCATCGAAAACAAGAACAAGAGCATTATCGAATATCTCGAAAGCAACGGCATAGACAAGAACGAGATAGCCATAGGACAGACCAAGATAAACGACAACACATCGTACAGCTACAACAGCAACGCGACATACAGATATGTGGTGACATCGGTGGTGACTGTATCGACCGACAAGGTTGACCTCGTGTGCAAGCTGATGGGACAGAACTCCGAACTGATGAAGAAAGGCATCGCCATAAAAGGCAACAACGAATGGGACAACAACGTGCAGTTCACCTACACCAAGCTGAACGACATAAAAGTGAGCATGCTGCAGGAATCGACCGAAAACGCAAGAAAGGCAGCCGAGGTGTTCGCCGAGAAGTCCGACAGCAAGATAGGCAAAATAATAAACTCAAACCAGGGACAATTCTCGATTGACTCGCGCGACCAATACACGCCACAGATAAAAACGATAAGAGTGGTGACAAGCGTGGAATATGAATTAAACTAAAAACAAGGGAAAGAACAGAAAATGAGACTCGCAACCGCAATCACAGCATTAGCAATGTGCGCAGCAGTGTCGATGACCGCAAGCGCAAAGAAGGACAGCAAATACATCGACTGGGCAGAGAAAGTGGCCAAGTCGGAGATGAAGCATAACCCAGAACTCTGGAGAGCCGACTTCGTGAAGAAGCCTAAGTGGGACTACACACAGGGACTTGTGGCATTAGCCATAACAGAGCTGTACAAGACCACGAAAGACACTTCATACCTGAACTACGTGAATGAGTTCAAGGATTTCTTCGTAAAAGAGGACGGCAGCATAGAGACTTACAAGCTCGACTCATACAACATAGACCGCGTGAACGGAGGAAAGTTCCTGTTCTCGCTTTATGACGTGACCAAAGAGGAGAAGCTGATGAAGGCGGCCAAGCTGCTCAGAAGCCAGCTGGACACGCACCCGAGAATGAAGTGCGGCGTGTTCTGGCACAAGAAGATTTATCCAGAGCAAGTGTGGCTGGACGGACTGTACATGGGAGCTCCGTTCTACGCACAACACATAAAGAGATGCAAGGAGGACAAGAGCAAGTTCGACGACGTGGCAAGACAGTTCGTGCTGGCCGATAGCCTGACATTAGACAAGAACACCGGACTGAACATCCACGCATACGACGACGCAAGACAGCAGCCTTGGGCCGACAAGGTGACAGGCCACTCCCCTAACTTCTGGGGCAGAAGCATGGGATGGTACATGATGGCGATGGTCGATGTGCTGGACTATCTGCCTAAGTGCCACCCTTCACGCAAAACGATAATCGCGAACCTGAACCGTCTGTCCAACGCCCTGCTCAACTATCAGGACAGGGAAAGCGGACTGTGGTACCAAGTGCCTAACTTCCCAGGAAGAGAAGGCAACTACCTGGAGTCGTCATGCTCAATCATGTTCATTTACACATTCGCTAAAGGCGCAAGAAAAGGCTATCTGCCTAAGGAGTTCAAGGCTATAGCCAAGGAGTCGTTCGACAAGTTCACAAAGAGCGCGACGATAACCAACGCCGACGGCACAACAAGCATAACCAAGGCTTGCGGTGTGGCAGGACTCGGCGGAACGCCTTACAGAAGCGGAACGTATGAATACTACATCGGCGAGAAGCAGAGAAACGATGACCCAAAAGTCGTAGGTCCGTTCATCCTTGCCGCTCTTGAATTAAGCAAACTATAAAGACCCAAAAACATGAGAAACAAGATAATAATACTTGCGACAGCGGTAGTCGCATTAGTGGCATTCACTGCGTCGAAGCAGAAATCGGTGAAAATATTCCTCGCCGGCGATTCGACAATGGCGGACAAGGAGGAAATCGCCTACCCAGAGACTGGATGGGGACAGACACTGCCTTCATACTTCAACGACAACGTGATAATCGACAACCATGCTCGCACCGGCCGCAGCACACGCACATTCATAAGCGAGGGCAGATGGGATTTTCTGATAAACCGTGTGAGCAAGGGAGATTTTGTAATAATACAATTCGGACATAACGACCAGAGCAAGAAGAAAGCCGACAGATACACCACTCCGGAGCAATACAAAGCGAACCTCGAGAAAATGGTGAGCGACGTGAGAGCCAAAGGAGCGACACCGATACTCTGCACACCGATAGAGAGACGAAAGTTCGACAAGAACGACAACTTCGTTGACCAGCACGGCAACTACCCGAACCTCGTGAGAGCCGTGGCTAAGGAGAAAAACGTGATACTGATAGACATGCAGCACTCAAGCATGGACTTCCTCATCGCGGCTGGCAAAGAAGGCTCGGTGAAATACTTCCTGCACGTGAAGCCGGGAGAATGCAAGAAGCACCCCGACGGCAAGGAGGACAACACGCACCTCAGACCAGAAGGCGCATTGGCGATAGGCAACCTGTTCGTAGAGGAGCTGAAGGAAGTGAGCAAGCAGCACAAGGAGCTTAATCCGCTGATAAAGAACATAAAGGAGGGCGAAATCACACTTACGTACACTACGAAAGTGGATGGCATTGAAAAACTTAAAAGCAATACAAACAACAACCTCGACGAGGGAGAAAAACAAGCGAAATGAGACATATAGCAATCGCAATTGCCTCACTTTTAGCCTTTTCTCTTACCGCAATTGCAAAAAAAACAATTAAAACCGAAAACTTCGTCTCCAAAGTCTGGGTAGCCGACAACGGCGACGGAACATACAAAAACCCGATTATTTACGCCGACTACTCCGACCCTGACGTTTGCCGAGTGGGCGACGACTTCTACATGACGGCATCGAGCTTCGACTGCGTGCCGGGTCTGCCAATACTCCACTCCACCGACCTCGTGAACTGGACTTTGGTGAACTACGCCCTCAAACGCCATCCGCAAGAGGAGGACTTTTCGAAGCCTCAGCGAGGCAACGGCGTCTGGGCGCCATCGATAAGGTATCACAACGGCGAGTTCTACATCTATTGGGGCGACCCCGACAGAGGCTTCTTCATGGTGAAAGCCAAGGACCCTGAAGGCGAATGGTCAAGACCGGTTTGCGTAAAGGAAATCAAGGGACTGATAGACTGCTGCCCGTTCTGGGACGACAACGGCGATGTCTATCTCTCGCATGGGTACGCTGGCTCAAGAGCCGGAGTAAAGAGCATCCTCGGACTCCTTCAGATGAACAAGGAAGGAGACGCTACAATCGGCGACACGCGCATAATCTATGACGGACACACGTCACAGCCGACGATAGAAGGCACAAAAATGTACAAACGCAACGGCTACTACTACATTTTCGCACCTGCCGGCGGCGTGGCTACAGGCTGGCAACTCGTACTGAGAAGCAAGGACATCTGGGGACCATACGAAGAGAAAATAGTTTTGCATCAGGGCAAAACCAGCATCAACGGTCCTCATCAGGGAGCATGGGTGGAAACAAAGAAAGGAGAAAACTGGTTTATCCATTTCCAGGATGTCGGCACATGCGGCAGAATCATTCACCTCGAGCCAATGAAATGGGTAAACGACTGGCCTGTCATTGGCAACGATGACGACGGCGACGGCTGCGGCGAGCCTGTAATGACATACACTAAGCCAAAGGCCCA
>JAGCQO010000147.1 GCA_017965125.1 Paludibacteraceae bacterium | reverse complement strand
TTCCTTCGGTGTCACGAGCAGTCCGGCTGAACCGCCGGTGACTGGCTGCAGGCGCACGCCGTAGTACGCCACATCCTCGTGTGTCAGCGTGCAGGTGCGCTCCGTGGCGTCCACCTCGCTCACTGTGCCTATCATCGTCGCCACGCCCTGGGCGGTGAAGTCCCTGAGCGCCTGTCTTATGTCTTCAGTCTTAATCGCCATAGTATTTCAGTGTTAGTTTCTGACTGCCTCCGCTCTCGCCGAACTCGCCGTCGATGGCGGCCACGAAGAAACGTCCGTTGCGTTCCGGATAGCGCTGGTCTATCACCTCGACCACCTCGCCCAGCTCCAGCTGCGGCTCGAGGAAACAGGTGACGTCAGCCTGCTTCAGGCTCTTGGCGTTCTCTTCGTCATGCAGGCGTTTCATCAGTTCTTTCCTATAGTTCGCACTCAGGGTAGATTTTATTTTATACTCCTTCTTAGAGTCAGCTTTCACCACCGTGCCCGACGGCTTGGTCTTGGTGGTCTTGCCCTTGTCGTCGGTAGTCTTCAGCACAATGTTGACCACCTCGGCGAGCGGCTGGTTCTTCACCTCGCCGCTCTTCACGTTCCAGCCTATGCGCAGCTTCTTCACCTGTGTCGCTGTCCTGTCCGGGAAGTATGACGGTCCGCAGTACAGTTCCTTGCCCTTGAAGTAAGCCACGCACTGATAATTGTCGTTCAGCATCTTGAACACCTTGTCCATCGAGGCGTTCTGCAAAGTCACCATTCCGAGCTGTTCGTCTGGTATGCTTTTTGATAGTGTTATGCCGGTGCCAGCTGTCAGATACTCAAGCAGTTTCTTCAGACTCACGGATTTCCAGCTTTTGTCTTTGTTTCCCCTTTTTATCAGATGATAATACCCCTCGCATTGGAGAACAAGCCTATCGCTGTAGTTGACAGCCGCCACGAAGCCGATGAAGCGCACCGAGTTGTTGTCGTTGTATCCCAACGACACGCTCACGGGGTCATCCACTCTGATAAGGCACTCCCTGCTGCTGGCATTTGATTTGGTCGTGTATAGGTAGGGATGGAGAGGAAGGGTGATTTCGCAGGTGTCGCACAAGTTTTCGACCGACCTTTTCCACTTGACTGAATAAGGTCTGACACGCAGACGGCGACCGTCTTGAAGGGTGATTATAATATAACTTGTTAAATAGAACATAATATGAAGAACATTCTTGTCTTGATACTGTTGTTTATCTCCATTTCCGCATCGGCCGCCAAGAAGACAGTCTATGTGTACTGGGAGATGGGTATGGACTACATCACCATCCGGCTAAAAAACGGCACCATGAAAACATTGACCGCCAAAGACGGCGACCGCTATGAGCATTTCGACGACTACTACGAGTTCGACAAATCGCTCATCGAGCCAGTTGTCATTTCTGGAAGCCGTGAGCCTCTTTGCCTTGGTGGCGTGGTATATTTGACCAACTCCAGATCCGACGCGGACTTCCTTGTTAAGGAGGTGTCTTCGGACGACTACAACTACGACTGCACCATACGCATTGTTGACGAATCGTCTCCGGACTGCGACGAGTGGAGAATAACGCCATACAGTTCCACTGCTGACCGCAAGGTCTATATAGTTCCTAAAAACGAGTTAGGCTACGACTACAAGGTCCGCATCATCAGATAAACTCCAGCGTCTCGACGTAGTCGCTTATCAGCGTCATGGAGAACGGTATGTGCCGGTCGTCCTTGGCTTCCTGGTCGTAGAAGTTGAGAGCCGTGATGACAACGTTCTTCTGCTCCTGCAGAAAGTAAGCGGTCAGGGCGTTGTGCAGATCAATGCGGTTCTATGCTGAATTTTACCGAATTGCTTGCCATTGTCAAATATTTTTCATATCATTGTACAAGAACATTTAATACGCAAAACCATGATTATAACGATTCTTGCATATATCTTCGCATGGGCACTGATAATAGGTCTTGTTTATTGGATAGTTTTCTTTATTTACCGTTTATTCAAAGGAAACCTTCGTTTCAGAGATGACGGTAATCCTTATGACGACATCCTTGGTCCGTTCTGACAACTTCATCCATTCCACCATATCAAGCCGTCCTTTCCAGGGCGGCTTTTTGTATTCCTACTTCAGTCCATATTTCCTTTCGTCCATCCGGAGCGCGACGTCCGCGCGGAAGAAGAGTGTGTCCTCGTCCCACTCCAGGCATCTTCAAAAATACAACAGGAAGACTTCAAATGAAATCTTCCTGAGGCGGGGCTCGCTCTCATTAGAGAGATTGAACCACAGCAAACATACAAATTAATTTTCAAACAACGATTAAACGACGAGTAAGGCTGTTGACTTCAACGCATAAAAAAACCGCCCGAAAGGGCGGTTGTCTTGGCACGAAGCGGGGGGATCTGCGAGAGACCTCCTCGCCGCTGACAATAAAGTCGCCAATATTGCCCCCTCCAAAACATTGCAAACATACTAATTAATTTTATAACCCCAATGGGTATGGAAGAATACGATATCTGCCGTAAAACGAAATAAAAAAATGGCTGGAGTGATCCAGCCATTTCAGATGGCGAACCTCATTTCTGGCAGTTGCCATCTCCGTCAATTTTTGAAGGTTCTTTTATAATTTATGAATGACGCCACACAACGGCAGAAAGGGGCGAATGGTGATTAAACTTGGCGCGGAGTGGTGGAAGTTTTCTGTGGCTGTGTTATATTTGCCAAGCTTATAAACAAAACGTGAAAATGAATCTACCAGCTGACTTTCTCACATGGGCGCGCGGTGCGTTCGGCGACGAATACGACGCTTTCATCTCGGCGCTGACGACAAACCCGTCGGTGAGTGTGCGGACGAACGGACTGAAGTGCTCGACGGTGGGCGAGGAACTGAAGGCGACGCTCCCTGTCGATGGGCCTGTGGCATGGTGTCCGGGCGGATTTTACCTTGAGTCGCGGCCGACGTTCACTCTCGACCCGCTTCTCCACGCCGGCGCTTACTATGTTCAGGAGGCCTCGTCGATGATCGTGTCGCATATAGTGCGGCAGTTCGTGTCCGGACCGGTGCGTTTCCTCGATTTGTGCGCCGCGCCGGGCGGCAAGTCCACGCTGCTCCTCGATGTGCTGCCGGAAGGTTCGCTTCTCGTCTGCAATGAATACATTCGCCAGCGTTCATACATACTGGCGGAGAACGTGACGAAGTGGGGCAGGCCGAACGCCGTTGTCACTTCGTGCGACGCTTCTTCGTTCTCGTCGTTGGGGCCGGTGTTTGACGCTATGCTGGTGGACGCGCCATGTTCGGGCGAAGGCATGTTCCGCAAGGACGATGTGGCGGTGTCGGAGTGGAGCCTCGACAACGTGGCTCTTTGCGCCGAGCGTCAGAGGGACATACTGTCGTCGGCGTGGACTGTGCTGAAGCCGGGCGGATTGCTGCTTTACAGCACATGCACCTACAACGAGCAGGAGGACGAGAGGATGGTGGAGTATATAAAGGAAACACTTGGCGCGGAGCTTCTGCCGGTGTCGCTTGACCCTTCGTGGGGCATAACCGACACGGGGCTCGGCCTTCATTTTTATCCACATAAGACACGCGGCGAAGGCCTTTTCATAGCGGTGCTCAGGAAACACGGCGAGATGACGTCGGAGCCTGAGGTTTCATACGCGCGTAAGGTCAAGCGCAAGGGCAAGGCCGTGGTGTCGCAGAAAATCGATGTCGAGGCTGCGTCATGGCTCTCGTCGCCCGACGGTTACGAGGTTATGATGCACAGGGAGCGTTATTTCGCTGTCCCGGCGGCTCACTACGACTTCGTTCGCCGCTTGCTGCCGTTCGTCAATGTGCTGAGCTGCGGCGTGGCGCTCGGGGCGTTCAAGGGCAAGACGTTCATCCCGGACACGGCGCTCGCGCTCTCGTCGGCGCTCGACCACAGCAAGGTCAGCACCTACGACGCCACACGCCAGGAGGCGCTTTCGTTCCTTCACCGCGAGAGCCTCGTTCTGCCGCCGTCGGTGCCTAAGGGCTATGTCCTGATTACGTACAAGGGGCTTGGGCTCGGCTGGGTGAAGAACATCGGCAACCGCTCGAACAATCTTTATCCGGAGCAATGGAGGATAAGGATGAACATTTCCTGATTGGCTATTTTTGATTAACTTTGCCTCTATATGAAAGTCACTTTTCTCGGCACAGGCACATCGACCGGCGTCCCACAGATGGGGTGCTCGTGTGAAGTGTGTCGCAGCAACGACCCTCGTGACACGCGTTTGCGCACATCGGCGCTACTGACCACCGACTCGGGACGGAACATCCTCGTCGATTGCGGACCGGACTTCCGTCAGCAGTTCCTGGCTCATTCGGACGCGCTTTCCCGCATCGACGGCATCCTGTTCACCCACGAGCATTTCGACCATGCTTCCGGACTCAACGAGATACGTCCTTTGCACTCGGCTCAGCTTTATGCCGAAAAGCGTGTGGCAGAGGCGATTAGATACAACCTTCCGTATATCTTCTCCGAGCATCCGTATCCCGGCGCTCCGACGCTAGACCTCCACGTGATAAACCCCGATGAGCCTTTCTTCATCGACGGTCAGGAGGTGATTCCGGTGCGTGCCATCCATGGTCAGCTGCCGGTGTTGGGCTATCGCATCGGCTCGTTCGGCTACCTCACCGACATTTCGGAAATCGAGGACAGCGAGCTCTCTAAGTTCAAGGGCGTCAAGGTCTTTGTGCTGGGCGCGTTGCGTTACAAGCCGCATCCGTCGCATCTGTCGGTGGAGGAGTCCATCGAAGTGGCGAGGAGGGTCGGCGCGGAAAAGACGTTCTTCGTGCACATGTCACACGACATCGGCCTTCACGCGGAAGTGTGCGCCAGCCTGCCAGAGGGCATGACGCTTGCCTACGACGCGTTGACCTACGAGTGGTGATTGGCATGTTATTTGTTTATTACCTTAGCGTTTAACAATCTAAAATCACAGCAAAATGAACATAAGAAAGATTTATATGTCGGCACTCGCGGTGTCATTCTCGCTTTCGACGATGGTTTCAGTCGCGCAGTCCGACGTCACAATCGGCGACATCGTTTCTCAGTACGGCGGAACGGATTCGTCGATTTCGGCTGGGCTTTCGTCGCTCGGCATCCAGGATTTGACACTCTCGTCGCTAATGCAGAACGAGGAGTTCCTCACGTCGGCCGTCGCTTCGGTCAATGGCTACATGCCTATGCCGGTCGGTTACGGCGTGACACTGAAGCGTGTGGACATCGATTCGCTCAACATCACACTGGCTGCGGACTACGATGAGGCTGACGCGTCAGTCAAGACGGTGAAGAACAATCCGGCTCTTTTCAAGAGCTACCTGAAGAAATCGGTCAAGAACAACTCCGACGTCAAGATGCTTTTGGACGTGCTCAAAGGCACCAACCGTGGCGTTGTGTTCGTTATCCACGGCACAAAGTCGAAGTCCGACGCCACCGTCACTTTCACTACCAAAGAGATTCAGAGCCTCGCGGCTGCGGCAGGGGAGTAGCCACAGCATACATGAGAAAACAAAAAAAGGAGATGCTTTTGCATCTCCTTTTTATTTTAAATGTGTTGTGGTTTAGAACGTGCACATGCCGTCCCACATCACGAGGTCGTGGCGCACGTAGCCCACTTTGCCGTTGACTTCGATTTTGTACCAGTCCTGCTCTTTGCCTAAGCAAGGGTAGGGCTCGGGTA
>JAGCQO010000146.1 GCA_017965125.1 Paludibacteraceae bacterium | reverse complement strand
GACCCTCAGCTTGGAAGGCTGATGCTCTAATCAACTGAGCTACTTCCGCAGTTTTTAGTGGGTAGTGATGGATTCGAACCACCGAAGTCGAGAGACAGCAGATTTACAGTCTGCCCCATTTGGCCACTCTGGAAACTACCCGTTGCCTTTAAAGCGGTGCAAAGATAGCTATTGTTTTTTGTTTTTGCAAGCAAAATCTGCCATTTTAATGGCGGTCACTGCGGCTTCATCGCCCTTGTTTCCTAATTCGCCTCCGGAACGCGCGATCGACTGTTCTTTGTTGTTGTCGGTCAGGACTCCGAAGATGAATGGGATGCCGTACTTGACGTTCAACTGTGTGAATCCTTGTGCCACTCCTTGCGCTATGAAATCGAAGTGCGGTGTTTCTCCTCTTATGATGCAGCCTAAGCCTATCACAGCGTCAACGTCGCCTCTCTCGGCTATTGTCTTTGCGCCGAAGGTGAGTTCGAAGGCTCCTGGGACGTGGCTGACGGAGATGTTGTTTTCCTTCACGCCGTTTTTAATGAGTGTGCTGACTGCTCCGTTCAGCAGGTTGTCGGTGATTTCGCTGTTCCACTCAGAAACAACAATGCCTATACGCATTTGTGTTGCGTTAGGCATTGTGTTTTTATCGTATTCCGACAGGTTATGGTTTTTTGTAGCCATGTTACCTTATTTGGAAAGTGTTGCTCTTTCGATGTATTTTTCGATGTCCTGAGCCTCGCCGCTCTGTGGGTACTCGTTCTTTATCTTGTTGTAAAGCTCGATTGCCTTGTCGAAGTTCTTCTCAGCCTCGTAAACCTCGCCGTCCTTCTTCAGGTAGAGTGCAGCGAAAGCCTCGTTGTTTGTCTCGTATGCCTTAGCGAAGTATTTGTGGGCGTCTGAATATTGGTTCAGGTTCACGTATGAGTCGCCGATAAGTCCGTTGATGACCACAGAGAGGTTGATGTCGTCGTTGCCGTCGAATTCCTTTCCGAACTCTATCGCCTCGGCGTATTTTCCGAGCTTGTAGTTGCAGATGGCTGCGTATGCGTTAGCGGCATTGCCAGACTTTGTAAGGCTGTACTCGTCTGCGATTTCTGCGAATCCGATGAAGTCCTTGCCGTCGCCGTTAAGCGCCTCTTTGAACATGTCTGCCTCGAAGTATTCCTGGCCCTTGAGCATCTGGTTCTGGGCATCAGTGTTTCTTGGCTGGATGTAATATTTGTTGAACAGGAAGGCCACACATGCTATAAGCACGATACCTACTATCACATATATGATAGTGTTTTTATTCTTCTCGATGAAAAGCTCTGTCTTGCTTATCGCTTCCTGGATTTCGCTTATGCCGTCGTTTTTTTCTTTTTCTGCCATTTTCTTAAGTTTTTCTAATGAGTTTTACAGAGTTGCAAAAGTAATACTTTCTGCCGATAAATGAAATTTAGAAGTCTGTAATTTCATACCTCGGTGGAAATAAACTAACTTTGTTGCTGTTGCAAAAAGACGGTATCGGTTTTATGTACATTCGTAGGCTTTCGTTGGTTAATTTCAAGAATATAAGGCAGGCGGAGATAGATTTCTCTCCTAAGATCAACTGCTTTATCGGTGCGAATGGCGCAGGAAAAACCAACATCCTCGACGCGATATATTTCTTGTCGTACTGCAAAAGCCACAGCAACAACGTCGATTCGCAGAGCATAACCCACGGCCAGGATTTTTTTGTCATTCAGGGCGACTACTCCATGTCGGAGGAGCGTGAGGAGAGCATCTATTGCGGATTAAAGAGGAACAAGAAGAAGCAGTTCAAGCGCAACCAGAAGGAGTACACCAGGCTGTCGGACCACATCGGGCTCATTCCGTTGGTCATCGTTTCGCCTGACGACCAGACGTTGATAAACGGTGCGAGCGAGGAGCGACGCCGCTTTGTGGACTCGATAATCTCGCAGTATGACCGCCAATACCTGAACTTGCTCATCCGCTACAACTCCGCATTGCAACAGAAAAACTCACTGCTGAGGCAAGACGAAATGCCGTCGGCGGAGATGTTCGATTTGTGGGACGCGCAGTTGGCGCAGCTCGGCGAGTCCATCTACCAGACGCGCGTGTCGTTTTTGGAGAAGTTCGTGCCGTTGTTCCAGAAGTATTATTCGTTCCTTTCGTCGAACAACGAGAAAGTGACGTTGGCTTACGAGTCGCAACTGAACGACAGCAAGCTGTACGATGTGCTCGTGGCACGACGCGAGAGGGACTTCTACCTCGGCTACACGACGGCTGGCATCCATCGCGACGACCTGTCGATGAACATAGACGAGTACCCGATAAAAAGAGTTGGGTCGCAGGGACAGAACAAGACTTTCCTTGTGGCGCTGAAGCTGGCTCGGTTCTCGTTCCTGAAGGAGACTTCGGCATCGACACCGCTCCTTCTCTTCGACGACATTTTCGACAAGTTAGACTCCTCTCGTGTAAGTCAGATAATCAGACTGGTGAGCGAGGACACTTTCGGACAGATATTCATAACAGACACAAACCGCGAACACATAGACGAGATACTTGGCATGCTGGATTACGAGTCCAAGATATTCTCTGTGGGCGGCGGCGAGGTGTCTTTAATAGACAGATAAATGGGAAAAAAGGAAAAAACGAATGTGAAGAGGATGGTCGTTGTCTTCGCCTTGTTTGACGTGCTGACGACGGCTCTCTACTTCTACCTCACGTCGCTCGACAAGGACATGCACGGCAATTACCTGCAGTACGACCTTGGCATCGTGTTTCGCCAAACGGTGGTTTCCGGCATAGGCGCGGTGGCGAGTGTAGGGTGGGGTATGCTGTGCTTCTATCTGCTGCAGATATATTTCACGAAGCGCACAGGCAGGCGCAGGCGTCCTTTCAAGTTTTAGAATTACCTTAATTAATAATTGAAGAAAAGCGCAGATTGATTAAATTTGCACTTTATATAATGTTTATTCATCAAAATAGCTATTAGTATGGACGAGAAGCAAAGATACAGCCTTAGAGGCGTTTCTGCGGAAATGGAAGATGTGCATAACGCGATTAGGAATATTGACAAAGGAATTTTTCCTAAGGCTTTCTGCAAGATAATCCCTGATATTTTAGGTGGCGACAGCTCGTATTGCAACATCATGCATGCCGACGGCGCAGGAACAAAGTCTGCTCTCGCCTACATTTACTGGAAGGAGACCGGCGACCTTTCTGTCTGGAAGGGCATCGCTCAGGACTCGCTGATAATGAACATCGACGACCTGCTTTGTGTGGGCGCTACCGATAATATTCTGCTTTCGTCAACAATCGGACGAAACAAGCACCTCATCTCGGGTGACGTCATCGCAGCCATCATCAACGGCACTGACGAGCTTGTCGAGGAGCTCCGCACACTGGGCGTGAACATTTACTCGACAGGCGGCGAGACAGCCGACATAGGCGACTTGGTCAGAACCATAGTTGTGGACAGCACCGTGACTTGTCGTATGCGCCGTGCCGACGTCATCAACAACGCCAACATACAGCCGGGCGACGTCATCGTCGGACTGGCATCGTATGGCCAGGCTTCCTACGAGAAGGAGTACAACGGCGGAATGGGCAGTAACGGCTTGACATCGGCTCGTCATGACGTCTTTGCTCATTACTTGGCTGAGAAATACAAAGAGACTTACGACCCTTCAACTCCAGAGGAACTCATCTACTCTGGCAACTACAAGATAACCCAAGAGATAGAGAAGCTCGGCATCGACGCTGGCAAGCTCGTTCTTTCGCCAACAAGAACATACGCCCCAGTGGTGAAGACTCTGCTGACAGAGCTTCGTCCGTTCATACACGGTATGGTGCACTGCTCGGGAGGCGCTCAGACCAAGATTCTTCATTTCGTGGATAACATGCACGTCGTGAAGGACAACTTGTTCCCAATCCCTCCGCTGTTCGAGATAATCCAAAAGGAGTCGAACACCGACTGGAAGGAGATGTACAAGGTGTTCAACATGGGTCACCGTCTTGAGGTGTACATGCCTCAGGAGTATGCTCAGAAGGTTATCGACATAGCCAACTCGTTCAACATCGACGCGCAGATTGTCGGACGTTGCGAGGAAGGCAAGGGCAAGAGCCTGACTCTGACTTCTCCTTACGGAACATTCGAGTATTAATTCAGGATTGACATTCAAAACAGATTAGTATGTTGCAATCAATGACCGGCTATGGCAAATCGTCGCAGATAGTCGGAACCAAGAAAATAACAGTCGAGATAAAGTCGCTGAACAGCAAGCAGATGGACCTTTCCACAAGAGTTCCTTCGCTTTTCAGAGAAAAGGACATTGAAATAAGAAGCATGATCACGAAGGCTTTGACGAGAGGCAAGGTCGATATGTTCATGACGGTGGAGGACACCAGCGCAAGCATGGCGACAAAGATAAACAAGGAAGCAGTGGAGAGCTACTGCAGCCAGATAAAGGAGATTTCGTCGGAGGTGGGCTTGCAGGAGCCTGAGTTCTGGTCGGTTGTGCTTCGTCTGCCGGAGGTCCTGAAGACCGACAGCGTCGAGGAGTTGAGCGACGAAATGTGGAGCGCGGCCAAGAAGGCTGTCGAGGACGCAGTCGCACAGCTCGTGGAGTTCCGCAAGCAGGAAGGCGCGCAGCTTGAGAAGATTTTCACGGAGAAAATCTCGAACATCGGCGCTCGCTTGAAGGACGTAGAGCTTTACGACAAAGACAGAGTCGAGAAGATAAAGGCACGTCTGCGCGACAACCTTGAGGCGCTGACAAAGGACTACGACAAGAACCGCTTCGAGCAGGAGCTGATTTTCTACATCGAGAAACTTGACATAAGCGAGGAGAAGAACCGACTGAGCAACCATTTGCAGTACTTCATGCAGACGATGGGCGCAGAGGAGGCTCCGGGCAAGAAACTGGGCTTCATAGCGCAGGAAATCGGCCGTGAGGTGAACACCTTGGGCTCGAAGTCAAACCAGAGCGAGATGCAGATTCTCGTGGTGAAGATGAAGGACGAGCTTGAGCAGATTAAAGAGCAGGTTTTGAACACACTTTAAGACACGTTCAACACAAATAGGAAAGAGGCGGTGAAAACCGCCTCTTTTCGTTTCTAATTGGGATATGGGTAAAACAAAAGGGCTGCCTTTTCGACAGCCCTTGTTTATGTTTTTTGCCGGAGCTATTACTTTGCGTAGCTGACAGCTCTTGTCTCTCTGATGACGGTTATCTTCACCTGTCCAGGGTAAGTCATCTCGTCCTGAATCTTCTTGGCGATGTCGTATGACAGCTTTTCGGTGTCCTTGTCGTCGATCTTGTCGGCTCCTACGATTACTCTCAGCTCTCTACCTGCCTGTATAGCGTAAGTCTTTATTACGCCAGGGTATTGGAGTGCGAGGTTCTCCAGGTCGTTAAGTCTCTTGATGTATGCCTCGACGATTTCGCGTCTTGCACCTGGTCTTGCGCCTGAGATTGCGTCACAAGCTTGAACGATAGGGGAGATCATGCTGTTCATCTCCATTTCGTCGTGGTGAGCTCCGATCGCGTTGCAGATGTCTGGAGCCTCTTTGTACTTCTCGGCGAGCTTCATACCAAGGATTGCGTGTGGCAATTCTGGTTCGTCGTCAGGCACCTTGCCTATGTCGTGGAGCAGTCCGGCTCTCTTAGCCTTCTTGGAGTTGAGTCCGAGCTCAGAAGCCATCACGGCGCAGAGGTTAGCGGTCTCTCTCGCGTGCTGCAAGAGGTTCTGTCCGTATGACGAACGGTATTTCATCTTACCGATGAGTCTTATCAGTTCTGGGTGCAGACCGTGCACGCCGAGGTCGATGGCTGTTCTCTTACCAGTCTCGACTACTTCTTCCTCGACTTGCTTCTTGACCTTAGCCACAACCTCTTCGATTCTCGCAGGGTGGATACGTCCGTCAGTCACCAGCTGGTGGAGCGCAAGTCTTGCGATTTCTCTTCTGACAGGGTCGAAGCTTGACAGCACGATAGCCTCAGGAGTGTCATCCACGATGATTTCGATGCCGGTCGCAGCCTCCAGAGCGCGTATGTTTCTTCCTTCACGTCCGATGATTCGTCCCTTCATCTCGTCGTTCTCGATGTGGAACACAGTCACGGAGTTCTCGATAGCTGTTTCGGTAGCCACTCTCTGTATTGTTTGCACGACGATTTTCTTAGCCTCCTTGTTGGCGGTCATTTTCGCCTCGTCCATTACCTCGTTGATGTAGGCCATTGCGTCAGACTTGGCTTCGTCCTTGAGCGCCTCGATGAGTTTCTCCTTCGCCTGCTCGGCTGAGAGTCCTGATATTTGCTCAAGCTGCTCCTGCTGCAAGTGCTGGAGTCTGTCGAGTTCCTTTGACTTTTTGTCTATCACTTCAAGCTGGCTTGTGAGGTTGGCTTTCACAGCCTCCACCTCCTGGTTCTTTCTTCCGAGCTCGGCTTGCTGCTGCTTCTGGAGCATTTCTCTCTGCTGCAGTTTAGACTCAGCCTGCTGCATCTTCTGGTTTCTCTGGTTCACCTGCTTCTCGTATTCTTCCTTGAGCGCAAGGTATTTTTCCTTAACCTCGATGAGCTTATTCTTTTTTAGCACCTCGGCCTCTGCCTTAGCGTCCTCCACCATCTTGTCGTAGCTGCCCTTTCTGAGGAATCTTACGACGATCCAAGTGACAAGTCCGCCAACAACAAAAGCAGCGATTGCTATTATTACAGTTGTTGCCATGTTTTAGTTTTATTAGGTTAGTTACATATATAAAAACACCGTCAAATGCAGTACCCATAAGGTGTGCAATGTGACGGTGCGGTTTCTTTCTCGTATGATTTTGACAGATGAATGGAGCCGTGTCTTTTCCGCTCCATACCATTGTTTGCGCTATTTCTTCTCCGTATGCTGGGAGTTGAATTGGTTTAATTCGTTGTTTATCTGCTCAAGACTATTCTGCAGGTCGGCCTTGCCGTTGTTAAGCTGGGCTTTTTTCAAGTTGAATGCCTCGCTTATGCACGCCATGATTAGAATTTTCTTGGTGTCTTGTGTTTCGTTTGTGCCAGCAAACTTCTGCCTGTACTCGTTGATTGTCTTCACAACGCTGTCCTGGGCTTTTCTGTAGAGTTCCTCTTCTTCTCTTTTGATAGTGAGAGTCAGTTTTTCTCCCATTACGCTAAGAGTGATTTTCAGCTCATCTTTCTCCATCTGGCATCAAAAATTCACTGTCCTATTTCAGTAGTGATAAACATCTGTCAATATCCCGCACCATTTGCTTCAGCCTTTCTCTTGATTCCTTTCTCTGTTCCTCTGTTGCAGAGAGCAATCCGGCGTCAGTCAATGTGTTGCACTTGAATTTCAGCTCGTCTATTTTTTTGTTTGCACTTTCCAATTTGCTTTGGAGTATGACTATTTTACTTTCAGCCTCGGCTCTTTTGGCCGCTTCTCCAGCATAAATCTCTTTGAGCCTGGCGATATTGTCAGACAGCGATTTTATCAGTTGTGCATCTTTTTCAGTCATATAATAAGCCGAAAATTCCTTACAAAGATAAGATATCAAGTCCGAACTAAAAAATATTTGGTCGTTTTAGTGTCGTGTTATTACCCACAAAATAAAACAACCAGACCCGGACAACTATCGTCGGCCAGGTCTGGTGTGTATTAAAATCAATCAACCTTTTATCCTTGTTTGGATGATGCAAAATTATGGCTATCAGGATTGTCGGTCAATACCTACATGTTGGTATTTTGACGCGGTCCGCTCCCATTTCTTTCTATTTTGAGTCGAATTTTGGATATTTGCATAAAATCAAAGACCTATGAGAAGAGACCATACTGAAGAATTGAAGGCGTTAGGACGATTGCTGGACATCATCGACGATTTGCGCGAGAAATGTCCGTGGGACTCGAAGCAGACGTTCGACTCGCTGCGTCCGCTGACGATAGAGGAGACTTACGAGCTGGCTGACGCCATAATGCACAAGGATTACCCGAACATAACAAAGGAGATGGGCGACGTGCTCATGCACATACTTTTTTATGCGAAGTTCGGCGATGAGGCTGGAAAATTCAACCTCGTTGATGTGTGCAACAAGTTGTGTGACAAACTGATATATCGCCACCCGCATATATACGGCAACGTCAGCGCCGAGACTCCCGAGGACGTAGAGAAGAACTGGGAGGAGCTGAAAACCAAGGAGAAAGGCGGCAACAAGAGGGTGCTTTCCGGTGTGCCGGCGTCGCTGCCGAGCCTGATAAAGGCTTACCGCATCCAGGACAAGGCCAGAAACGTGGGCTTCGACTGGGAGGTGAGAGAGGACGTTTGGAAGAAGGTGCGTGAGGAATACGACGAGGTGCAGAGCGAGATAGACAACATGGACGCGGAGAAGATGACCGACGAGTTCGGCGACTTGCTTTTCGCCATTGTGAACGCCGCGAGACTGTATGGCGTGGACCCCGACAACGCCCTTGAACGCACCAACCAGAAATTCATCCGACGATTCAACTACATCGAGGACAAGACCAAGGAGAAGGGGCTCGAGCTGAAGGACTTGGACATCGACGACATGGACGAGCTTTGGGACGAGGCCAAATCCAGCGATACGGTGGCTGAATAAAGCTACATTGTATTTAAATGACTATCTTTGCTAATTATTTCGTGTAAAACCCAGCGCCGTTGAAGCAAATATTAGAAACAGAAAAGGTCGGACGTTCGACATACGTGGCCACAATGGGCTACTTCGACGGTGTGCACCTCGGACATCAGTATTTGCTGGAGCAGCTGAGAGACTGCGCCGAGAAGAAGGGCAAGCCGACGCTCGTCATAACCTTCGACAACCATCCGCGCACGGTGCTTTCCGGCAAACCGATGCCTTTGCTGACGACGACTCAGGAGAAGCTTCTCTTGCTGGAGGAGCAGCATGTCGATGCATGCGCGTTGCTCCACTTCACGCACGAAATGGCGCTCATGTCGGCAAAGGAGTTCATGCAGAAAATACTTGTTGACTGGCTTGGCGTGGACACGTTAGTGGTGGGCTATGACCATCGCTTCGGACACAACAGGAGCGAGGGCTTCGACGACTATGTGCGTTACGGCGACGAGATGAACCTGCGCATCCAACCGGCGACGGCTCTGCGTGTGAACGGCGATGAGGGAGTGTGCTCGTCGAAGATAAGGGATGTGCTTTCGGTCGGCGACATCTACAAGGCCAACGACTTGCTCTCGCGTCCGTACTTCATGACCGGAACGGTGGTGGAGGGGAAGCAGAAGGGCAGAACCATAGGCTACCCGACGGCCAACCTGATGCTGGACGACGTGTCGAAGCTCGTGCCTAAGGACGGCGTCTATGCGGTGAAGGTGATGGTGAACGATGTCCATCCCTACAACGCCATAATGAACATAGGAACAAGGCCGACGCTCAACGACGGACGCGGACGCACGATCGAGATTCATCTGCTTGACTTCAACGGCAGCCTGTACGGAACGAAGATGAGGGTCGAGTTCGTGGCGCTGATACGCGAGGAACGCAAGTTCGACAGCCTCGAGCAGTTGAGGCAACAAATAAACATAGACAAGGCAGACGCCCTAAAAATATTCGATAAATGAAAAGTTCATACAGTAGTGACAGACATTATTTAGAGAGACTTATCGAGCCGAACCTTTCGTCGGTGATGTTGATCTTCGGATTGTCGATTGTGCTTTGGCTGCTTGGTTACGCATTCCAGCCGCAGGAGGTTTGGAACTGTGAGCCGTCGAGCCCGATAGACTGCCTCATAAGCGAGAGGGTCGATTCGATGTCGTTCTCGGGATATTTCTTGGGCTGGGTTTCGGTGCTGGCCGTGGCGGTCATGCTGTTCGCTTTGAACGAGCGCGACAACATGATTTCTCAGCGAACCATACTTCCGATTTTCTTCTACGTGCTGCTGATGGGCGCCAACGTGAACGCGCAGTCGTTTGTCACATCGAGCGTCTCAAACGTGTTCGTGCTGCTCGCCATGCACAACGTCTTCTCCGGCTACCGCCAGTTTTACCCAGTGCGCTCGACGTTCAACATGGGCGCGTACTTGGCTTTGGCGTCGTTGTTCTGCGAGGAGTATTTGCTGCTCCTGCCGTTTTTCTGTCTCGGCATGCTGAGGCTCAACACGCTCTCGCTGAGGACGTTCTTCGCGGGCTTGCTCGGTCTGCTGGCTGTTTACAGCTTGCTGTTCGGATCCATGTACTTGATTGATGATGAGTTCGCCTTGACCGTTTATGAGGAGTACGCGTCGTTCTTCTATGTGCCGGCGCCGGAGTATGAGGTGAACGTGCTCATCCTGCTGTTCTACGGCGCGCAGAGCGTGTGTCTGCTTTTTGCCGTCATGAGCATCTTCAGCCGCAACTACGTCGATAACATGAAGGGCAGCAAACTGCTTGGCGTCGTCATTATGCTTCTGATAGGCGCTATTCTTATGTTCCATCTTTTCACCAACAAGATGCCGTCGTTCTATCCGCTCTTAGCGATGCTTGAGTCGATTCTTTTCGCTCATTACTTCACATTGCACAAGAGCATGTTCTCGAGGATTATCTTCCTGACATTGGCTTGCAGCGCGACGCTTTATTTCCTTAACGCCATAATCTTCCAGTAGAAAAAAGTGCTCGAAGGGCTTTATGTATATGGCTATCTGGGGCTTTTTGTGGCGTCGTTTCTGGCGTCCACGATTGTTCCGCTGGCGTCCGAGGCGGTTTTCACAGCCGTAGTCTGGAAGGCTGGCGCCGACCCTTTGATTTGTGTCTTCGTGGCGACAGCCGGCAACACCTTGGGCGCGCTGACGTGCTACTGGATAGGCTCGCTTGGCAAAATCGAATGGATAAAGAAATGGTTCCGTGTGGATGAGGAAAAACTGTACAGGATGGTCGATAAGCTGAAGAAGAGGGGAGTGTGGCTTGCTTTCTTGTCGTTTCTGCCGGTGGTGGGCGATGTCATAGCCATAGCGACAGGATATGTGCGTTGCAATCTGTTGGCGACGACGGCTCTGTTCTTTGCCGGCAAGTTTTTTCGTTATGTCATCTGTATGTTCTTTCAGAACCAGTTTATATTCTAATAAACCAGCTTAGGCTCCTAATATCAGCTTGGCTGCGTTCTCGGCGCACAGCTCACCGTCTATGCCCGACGATGTTATGCCTCCGGAGTATCCCGCGCCCTCTCCGCAAGGGAAAAGTCCTTTGATGTGTGTGTGCTGCAGCGTCTCGCGGTCTCTCGGGATGCGTATCGGCTACGACGACCGCGACTCCACGCCGAGTATGACGGCCTCGTTTGTCACAAAGCCACGCATCTTGCGGTCGAACTGCTTGAAGCCGTCCTGAAGCCTTTTGCCTATGGCGTCCGGCAGCCAGAAGTGCATAGGCGACGATATTGCGCCCGGCAGATAGCTGCACTTAGGCAGCGACGACGACAGCCTGCCCTTGACGAAGTCGGCGAGCCTTTGCGCAGGAGCTGCGAGCCCCAGTCCGCCGTTGTTCTTGAAGGCGAGCTGCTCCACGTGCTTCTGGAACATCAGCCCCGAGAAGTTGCCGTACTTGCCCCATTCCGTGCTTTCGAGGTCCTCGGGTCTTATCTCCACGACGATGCCGCTGTTGGCGTATGGCGAGTTTCTCAGCGAGTTGGACATGCCGTTGACGACGATGCCGTCGTTTTCGGTCGAGGCTGGCACGATCTGTCCTCCTGGACACATGCAGAAGGAGTAAACGCCTCGTCCTGCCGATTGCGCCACGATGTTGTAGGCGGCTGGCGGAAGGTATTCGCCTCGTTCCTTTCTGTGGTATTGTATGCTGTCGATTAATGCCTGCGGATGCTCCACTCTGACGCCCATGGCGAAGCCTTTGGCCTCGAGCGCGACCTTTTTGTCGTCGAGCATCTTATAGACGTCTCGGGCGGAGTGGCCTGTGGCGAGTATCACGGCGTCGCTCTTGAACTCTCGTCCGTCCTCGCACGCGATGCCTCTCACTGTTCCGTTCTCGATTATCAGGTCGGTCATCTTGCAGCAGAAGTGCACTTCGCCTCCGTACTGCAGAATGGTCTTGCGCATGTTTTTTATCACGACCGACAGTCTGTCTGTGCCGATGTGCGGATGCGCCTCGTAGAGTATTTCGTCCTGTGCGCCGTGGTCGTGGAATATTTGCAGAATCCTGCTTGTGTTGCCTTTCTTCTTTGAGCGTGTGTACAGCTTGCCGTCGGAAAATGCGCCGGCGCCGCCTTCGCCGAAGCTGAAGTTGCTTTCCAGGTTCAGCCCTTTGTTGCGTGAAGCCTGGGCGATGTCTATTTTCCTTTCGGAAACGCTCTTGCCTCGCTCCACGATTATCGGCTTCACCCCGAGCTCGATGAGCCTGAGGGCGGCGAACAGCCCGGCCGGTCCTGCGCCCACGACGATGGCTTGCGGCTTGTTGTGCACGTCCTGGTATCTTATCTCCTCGCAGATGCGTGGTGTGCCTTCAGCCGCCTCGTCGATGTACAGTCTGACCGACAGGCTTATCTTTGGCATGCGCTGCCTTGCGTCAACGGTCTTGTGCTCTATGCGTATGCCTTTCACTCTTTGTGGCTGAACGCCGGCCTTTGCGCAGGCTTCGTTTTTCAGAAGCCTCTCGTTGGCGGCTTGCTCGGGCGAAAGGATTATGTTGACGCTTTGCTGCATGGCTCTGGCTTACGCTTTTTTCTCGTTGATTTCGATTCTCTTGAGTGTCTTCTCCAGGTCCTTCTTCATCTTCTCGATGTTCTTCTTCATCTCGTCGAGCAGCGGATTCTGCTTCTTTGAGTTGGCTGGCGAGAGGAACATGAAGTTGTTCTCTGCGGTCAATATCTCGTTCTTGAGTTTCTCAGCGATGCTACGGAGCTTGTTGACGTCGGCAGGACGGAACAAATCGTCGAGTTTCAGTGCGTCGAAAACCTTGTCAACGGCCTTGTGGTAGCTCTCATAGACATTGTCCTTTTCATCGTAAGGCACACGTCCGATGGCGTTGAACTCGGCGATGAGCTTCTTTACGGCTTTCGCGTTATCCTTGGCGTCGCCCAGATCCTTGAAGTTCTCTATCTGTTCGATTACAGCCTGCTTCTTCTTCAGGTTCTCGATTTCTTCGTTTTTGTTTTTGTCGTACGCAGCCTGGCGTCTCTGGAAGAACTCGTTGCAAGCGGCGTTGAACTCCTTCCACATCGACTGGTTGCTCTGTGTTGGCACAGGTCCTATGGTCTTCCATTCCTTCTGCAGGTTGGCTATGGCGTTGGCTGTGTTTCTCCAGTCGTTGCTGTTCTTCAGTTCGTTAGCCTTCTTTATGAGCTCCATTTTGAGTTTCTTGTTGGCCTTGCGCTCCTCGTTTATCTTTCCGAAGAATGCGTTTCTTGCCTCGAAGAACTTGCTGCATGCGTTGCGGTATCTGTCGTAAATGCTTTCGGAAATTTTCGCTGGGGTGTATCCCGCGTTTTTCCATTCCTGCTGTATCTTCTTTACGTCGTCGGTTATCTTGTTCCAGTCGGCTGCTGTGTTTATGTTTGACAGGTCGATGGCTTCAGCCTTCTGGCAGATTTCTTCCTTCTCCTTGAGTGCTTCCTGCTCCTTCTGCTTTCTTTCCTCGAAGAATGCGTTGTGCTTCTTGTTTATGACGGTCGAAGCCTCTTTGAATCTCAGCCATATCTGCTCGCGCACATCCTTGGCCACTGGTCCTGTCTGTGTCCATTGCTCGTGCAGAGCCTGCAGCGAGTTGAATGCGCTTATCACGTTCTCCTCCTTGTCGAGAGCCTCGGCTTTCTCGCAGAGTTCGGTCTTTATCTCAAGGTTTTTCTTGAAGTCATACTCCCTGAGCTCGATGTTCATCTTCAGCAGGTCGTAGAATTGCTCGTTGAGGCTGTTGTATTTCTTGAACACCTCGCTCTTTTCGTTGGCAGGCACTTCGCCGATTTCCTTCCACTCCTGTTGCAGAGCCTTGAAGTCGTTGAACGCTTCGTGTATCTTCTCCGGGTTTTCTATGTAAGCCTCGATTTTCTTGATTATGTTCTTTCTCTTCTCGAGGTTGTCGGCCTCTTTTTTCTGCTTGGCCGCTATGAAGGCGTTTCTTTTCTCGTGGAATATGTTGAACAGACCTTTGAATTCCTCTTCGAGTGCGTTGTAGTCCTCGCTCTTGTCCTCGTCGGCGGTCTGGTTGAAACGGCAATTATTCAAAGTGTAGTAAAACAACTTTTTCAGTGACGTAGCCTCGTTCTTGTTTGAGTCGTCGCAGTCCGATTCCGCGATGGTTCTCATTTTCTCGATTATTTCCTGAAGGCTAATGTTTTTCTCTGTGTTGTTTTTCTCTAAAGCTTCCATGATTAGATCTGATAATTACAATTTTTTGTGAGTAAGCGTAAAAATGTTCCAATAGAAAGCAAAGATAACATTAAAATCATTCTTTCAAGTGGCAATTTTTGAAAATCATGGCAACAAAACACTTTGAAAGTGTGGTTTTGTTTGGACAATGTGTCGGAAATAGTTTAAAGTTTTATTTAAAAACTTGGTTATAATGCTAATATTGTCTAATTTTGCGTGTATTTATCCGCAGATGAATAAGTTTAATCGCATATTGAACTTGGTTTTTATGGTGCTGGCTTCCGTGAGCGTATCCGCTTCCATCGGGGGTTCAGGTACTGTCGATGACCCATTCACCATCAACTCGGCGGATGACCTCAAGCAGCTTTCCGACAACGTGAAAGGTGGCGACACCTACGACGGAAAGCACCTCAAACTAACCTCTGACATAGACCTTTACGCATATTCCACAGACGGATGGCAACCGATAGGCTGGGGTGTGAACGCTATGAAGAGAGTGCCTTTCTGCGGCAACTTCGACGGCGACGGACACTCCATCAGCGGAATGTATTTCGACAAGAGAAAGCAGAATTTCGTCGGACTGTTCGGTTATGTGAGGTTCGGCGTGATAAGCAACCTCACGGTGAAGAACTTTAGCCTGAACGGCAATGAGACGGTCGGCGTTGTGGTGGGCGGAATGTCCGACGGCGCGGTGCTGAAGAACGTGAGAGTGGAGAACGGACAGGTCTCGGGATGCCGTTTCGTCGGCGGATTGGTCGGACAGATGT
>JAGCQO010000145.1 GCA_017965125.1 Paludibacteraceae bacterium | reverse complement strand
GGCGAGGAGACGGGAATCAGCGAGGCTGCGCCTCTAAATGATAAAGGACAAATGACAAATGATAAATGGTACACCCTCGACGGCGTGAAGCTCGACGGCAAGCCGACGAAGCGCTCGGCCGAAGGACGCTTGCTACCAACGGGACGCAAGACGGGGCTGTACATCCACGGAGGTAAAAAGGTCGTGATTAAGTGAGAATAAAGCAGAGCTCGCTCATGCTTTATCGAGCGTGAAAGGCTACGGGTAGGCGCGTCAGCGGGAATGCAAGCTCGTGTTTTTAGCGAAAGCGAAAGAAAAAAGTCGTTTTATTTTGCTGGAAACAATACTTTTTGTATCTTTGCAGCAGATTAAACAACATTGTTATGAGCGCAATTATTGGTAGGGAAAAGGAAATAGCCGAACTTAACGAGCTGTATAACAGCGACAAATCAGAATTTGTAGCCGTGTATGGGCGTCGGCGTGTGGGTAAGACGTTTCTCGTCGATGAGGCATTGAAGGGTAAAATTACGTTCCGTCATGCCGGTCTCTCCCCCGTGGATGAAGATGGGAAGAAGAATTCGTTGAAAGACCAGTTGAGGCATTTCTACTTCTCCCTCCAAATGCAGGGAATGAAAAAGAGCAAATGCCCGACATCGTGGATGGAGGCATTCTTTATGCTTTCTCAGCTGTTGGAAGCCAAAGATACAGGCAAACGTCAGGTTTTATTCCTCGACGAACTGCCTTGGCTCGACACACCACGCTCTGGTTTCATTACCGCCTTTGAAGGTTTCTGGAACACATGGGGCTGTCATCGCGACAACCTGATGCTCGTAGTCTGCGGTTCGGCCAACTCATGGATGCTCGACAACCTGGTCAACAATCACGGCGGACTCTATGGGCGTACGACCTACGAGGTGAAACTCCGTCCTTTCAAGTTAGGAGAGTGTGAGAAGTTACTCGAGAAGAAAGGGCTTCGCCTTTCACGCTATGACATCGTGCAGAGCTACATGATTCTCGGTGGCATCCCCTACTACCTCGGTTACATGAAGAAGGGGCTGAGTCTCGCACAGAACATCGACCACCTGTTCTTCGACGAAGATGCCAAGCTACGTGATGAGTACGACCGCCTTTTTGCCTCTGTCTTTGCAAACCCTGAGCAGATGAAGCGCATCGTCAGTGTCTTAGCCTCCCGCCGTGCTGGCTACACCCGTCAGGAAATTCTCGCCAAAGCAGGCCTCGACGATAACGGCGCATCAAGCAAGATGCTGAAGGCGCTTGTGGCCAGCGATTTCATCCAGCCTTACGTACCCTTTGGCATGAGCAAGCACGACGAACATTATAAACTCTGTGACCCCTTCTGCCTGTTCTACCAGAAATATGTGGAAGGGCGTACGGAGATAGATGCTGCGTTCTGGATGCATAATGTGACGGCACAGAGCATCAACTCCTGGCGCGGTTTCGCCTTCGAGGAGGTTTGCCTGACCCACATCCGTCAGATTAAGCAGGCCATCAATATCCTTGACGTCTCTTCCACACAGTCGGCATGGTCACTTAAAGGCGATGACGAGGTGGAAGGTGGACAGATAGACCTGCTCATTAGCCGTAAGGACAACGTAGTGGATATGTGCGAGATGAAGTTCTATAACGAGACGTACACCATCAGCAAATCCTATCACGCGAAACTTATCCATCGCCAAAACCTGTTGACAGAGCAACTGCCTAAGCGTTCCTCTGTCCACCACGTGCTGATAACGACCTTTGGTCTGAACTACAACGAATACAGTGGCATCTTTCAGCATGTAATCACTATAGACCAACTATTCTAAGAAACGGAAACTGCAGTAAACATTAAAACAGAGATAATAGAAAGTGACTTCGGCGAGGACTGCGAGGCACAGGGAATCACGACCACAGATTACACGGATTTAACGGATAAGGCTGGCGCGTGGTACACTGTGAACGGTGTGCGCCTCGACGGGAAGCCGACGAAGAAGG
>JAGCQO010000025.1 GCA_017965125.1 Paludibacteraceae bacterium | reverse complement strand
CTAAAAACAATACCACGCACATTAAAACCTGCATCTTCTTTTACCCTTTTTCGTGCATAAAAAACCGCATCCGAGGAAAAGTTCTCAAATGCGGTTAAAGTTACAATATTTTTACAATTTTTCTACTCAAACTGGTCAGCTATCGACTTCGCGATTTCCTTCATCCTTTCGTCAGAGAGCTTCAGCTTCTCCTTGTTGAACAGCATATCGCCCTCGCTTTCTAATGGCACAAGGTGTATGTGTGTGTGAGGAACCTCCATGCCCAGCACTGCCACGCCGACACGCTTGCATGGGATAGCCTTCTTTATGGCCTTGGCGACACGCTTGGCGAAAACCATCAGACCGTTGTAGGTCTCGTCGTCGAGGTCGAAGATGTAGTCGTTCTCTGTGTTCTTAGGGATGACCAGCGTGTGGCCTTCCTTCAGAGGCGAGATGTCAAGAAAAGCGTAGAAATTCTCGTTCTCGGCTATCTTGTAGCTTGGTATCTCGCCGTTGGCAATCTTTGTGAAAATTGTAGCCATATATTCTTATTCCATTGTGATGTCAATAATCTCGAACTCCATCTTGCCGTTTGGCGCTGAAATCTCGGCTATCTCGCCCTTCTTCTTGCCTATCAGGCCCTTGGCGATAGGAGTGGCTGCAGAAATCTTGTGCTCCTTGAGGTTAGCCTCGTTTTCTGTGACTATTGTGTATTTCATTGTCGCGCCGTTCTTCACGTTCTTGATTGTGACAGTTGTCAGAAGTTGCACTGAGCTTGTGTCCACCTTGCTCTCGTCGATTATTCTAACGTTAGCCAGCAAAGTCTTCAGCTCGGAGATCTTTGACTCGATCATGCCCTGTTCTTCCTTAGCCGCGTCGTACTCTGCGTTCTCCGAGAGGTCGCCCTTGTCGCGCGCGTCAGCTATCTGTTGAATAATTCTCGGACGCTCCACGTTCTCTAAATGGTTAAGCTCATCCAACTTTTTCTGTTGACCTTCCTTGGTCATGTAAACTGCTGCCATAAAAATCCTTTTTATTTTAATGGTACTAAAATAATGAGAGAACTCAGCCGGTTAGGCGGAATCCTCTCGTTTCCTTCATTATTCTCTGCAAATATATGCTTTATTTCCGAAGAAACAAAATCTTTATATTTTATCTAAATGCTTTATAATCTTGTTTATAGGGCATTCCCTGCTACAGGAGTTTCACTTTCGGCTGTTTGCAGTTGAAGTTCAACTTCGCGCCGTCCTCCTTCACTTCCAGCTCGACTCTTGCGCCGAGTATCAGAGGCAGGTTGCGCTCGACGTGTCCTGCTGGGAAGTCGAATAACACAGGGTAGTCATACTCATCGACCATCTCTCTTATCAGCTCATAGACAGTGCCGCCCATCGCCTCGTCTTCCTCGTAGTCGGAGAACTGTCCTACGACGAGTCCTTTGATGTTCTCTAAGACGCCGCTGAGCCTCAGGTTGTTCATCATGCTGTCTATCTTGTATGGTCGCTCGCCCACGTCCTCGAGGAACAGCACCGACGGCGTCGAGTATGGGTCGATGTCGTAGGTCGTGGCACGCAGCGCGTTCACCAGCGACAGGTTGCCGCCTATCAGTCGTCCGTCCACCGAGCCGGCTCTGTTCAGCTTGTGGGCTGGCAGTTTGTACGTAGGCAGGTCGCCGAAGAGGGTCTTGCGCATTGTGGTCACAGGCTCGGAGTCCGCGTCAAGCGTTGTCATGTGCTTTGCCATTATGGAGTGGAGCGAAGCCGTGTCTAACGATGAGCAAAGGTTGTGTAAGACTGTGATGTCCGAGAATCCGATTATCCATTTCGGTTTGTTCTCGAATGAGATTATGTCTATCTGGTCGATTATCTGTACGAGTCCGTATCCGCCTCTGGAGCAGAGCACAGCTTGCGTCTCAGGGTCGTCGATTGCCGCTTGCAGGTCGGCTATGCGTTCCTCGGCAGTGCCCGAGTATCGTCCGTGTTTGCCTTTGGCGTGTGGCATCACCTTCGCCTTGAGTCCCCACTGCGACAGCAATGCTACTGCGCCGTCGATGTATTGTGGGTCTATCGCGCCCGACGGCGAGACGATTGAAACGGTGTCGCCTGCCTTTAAAAATGGTGGTAACATGTGTTTTTCGTTTTGTAGTTATGATTTCACGAAGATAGTGATTTTATTAATAATCTGCATATTTCCGCAGTGACGCACATCACATCCCTACATGTAATCATGCCGGCACTGTGTTTCCGGTCCCTGAGCGGAGCCGAAGGGACATTGTTCT
>JAGCQO010000144.1 GCA_017965125.1 Paludibacteraceae bacterium | reverse complement strand
GACCCTCAGCTTGGAAGGCTGATGCTCTAATCAACTGAGCTACTTCCGCAGTTTTTAGTGGGTAGTGATGGATTCGAACCACCGAAGTCGAGAGACAGCAGATTTACAGTCTGCCCCATTTGGCCACTCTGGAAACTACCCTAACCAAAAATTCGAGCCTCTTGTCGGATTCGAACCAACGACCCCGAGATTACAAATCACGTGCTCTGGCCAACTGAGCTAAAGAGGCATTATTTCTTGTCTTAAAAAGACTTTGCCGATGGCACTCCACCAACAAGCCGTTTCAGCAGATATGCCAAAACGGCTTGCAAATGTAGTGTTTTTTTTAAATACACAAAAATCTTTTGAGAATTTTGTTATCTACTTTTTTCCTTGCTCTTTGTGATTTGCTTTTCTATAGCCATCAACGCAGTGTCAACTGCCTCCTCGAATGAATCTGCTGTTTTCTCAGCGAAGAACTCTGCATTTGGCACTCTCACCTTGATTTCTGCGTTCTTGTTATTGGATGTCTCTGGCTTTACAACCTTCAGAATAACGTCTGCGTTTATGATCTGGTCGTTCAGTTTCTCAAGTTTTGAGACTTTCTTGTTGATATGCTCCTCTAATCTTTCTGTAACCTTGAAGTGAATAGGTTGAATCTTGATATCCATAATACCTCCTCCTAAAAATTATGTTCCGAAGAACCGTTAAAAAATTATGTTACTATGCCCTTGGATGGGCTGTTCTATATGTTCTCATCAATTTCGCGAAAGAAGCATGCGTATAAACTTCGGTTGCCGCCAAGCTGCTATGCCCGAGCAACGCCTTCACCACATAAATGTCGGCGCCGTTGTTAAGCATCGTCGAAGCAAAAGTGTGTCTCAGCACATGCGGACTCCGTTTTCCCTGGGTGCTGACTTTCGACATATAATTATGAACGACGTCGTAAACGCCACGCCTATACATCTTCTCGCCGCCGCGCCTAACGAACAATTCCGCCGTCCGCCCGACTTCAGCGTTCCTTTGCTGCTTGTACGCCTCGATTTCTCTTATCAGCTTGTCGCCTATCGGAATCAGGCGTTCCTTTCTTCGTTTACCGAAGACCCTCAGAACGCCGCGCCCTGTATCGACATCGGCGTCTCTTATCTCTACCAGCTCCGACACACGGACACCAGTCTGATAAAACAGGTCGATGATAAGTTTGTCGCGCCTGTCGAGGAACTCGTCGCCTGTCAGCACATCGTCAAAAACCTTGTCCATCTCCTCCTCGCGGAAGAACTTGGGCAGAGGCTTCGACGCCTTAGGCAAGACGAGCACCGCAGCCGGGTTCTTTTTCACCAGCCCCTCTCTTCTCAAATACTTATAAAAGGAACGCAAAGCCGAAATTCTTCGCTTAACCGTCCTTACGCCAACTGCGCCAGAGCCGTCCGACATCTCGACGATCCATTCTCTCACATCAGAAACGCCAACGCTCAGCACATCTTTCGCGAAACGCTTTTCGCAGAACTCGGAGAACTCCCGCAAATCATTCTCATAAGCCTGAACCGTATTCAAAGAATAGTTTCTCTCCTTACTGAGATACTGCAGAAAATTCTCCACATTCAAGTCCATTTGTTTTGACTTTGTTTGCACGAAATTAACAAAAAAAAATCACAAGTGCAATACACTTGTGATTTTTTTATCTGAATCTTAAGACTGATTATTCAGCGTTATCCTGAAGGTGCTGAACATAGATAGCGTGCTGCTTAGCGATTCTGTTTGTTACAGAAGGCTTGTCATAGCACTGGCGGTTTCTAAGCTCCTTAACAACACCAGTCTTTTCGAATTTACGCTTGAACTTCTTGAGTGCTTTTTCTATGTTTTCACCCTCTTTAATTGGTACTACAATCATGATTTATTAATTAGTTTAGTTTTGTTGTTGATTCTAAAATCTCGTTTTTCGAGGTGCAAAAATATGCAATCTGTTTTATTCTACAAAATTTTCTGTTTCTTTTACGAAAAACAATCCTCCTTTCCTGTTGTTCGTTTCCTCTTTAAATCTTTTCTATAAGTGCCACAGCCTCAGCCGCGATGCCTTCTTCTCTGCCGACAAATCCGAGACGCTCCGTGGTCGTGGCCTTGACGCTGACGTTCTCCACATCGGTGCCAATGACCTCGGCGAGTTTTTCCTGCATCTGCTCTATGTAAGGGCTGAGTTTGGGCTTTTGAGCGCACACAGTGGCGTCAAAATTGCCGATTTCGAAGCCGGCGTTTCTGACGAGCTCTACCGTTTTGCGCAAAAGTATTTTGCTGTCGATGCCCTTGAAGTCCGAATACGTGTCGGGGAAATGGTAGCCGATGTCGCGCAAGTGGGCTGCGCCGAGCAACGCATCACAAATGGCATGTATAAGCACATCGGCGTCGGAATGCCCCAGCAAACCGTTATCATCGGAGATTTTCACGCCACCGAGCCAAAGCGCCCTGTCCTTGGCGAACTGGTGGACATCATACCCCAAACCGACTCTTATCTTGCCCATGCTATTAGTTGTTGAACAAGTCTCTGATACCGTCGATGTCAAACATGAGAGAGAATCTCAAAGTCTGGTCGAGAGGGTTGGTCTGAGAAGCCAAGGAATATGATGCGTCTATTGCGAGCATGTTGAGTTTGAAGCCTGCACCGAAAGTCCAGAACTTTCTGTTACCCTTGTTCTCGTTCTCGTAGAAGTAACCTGTACGAACGAAGAACTGGTTGTTATATGAGTACTCAAGACCGAGCGCCCAAGCCACTTCCTGGAACTCCTCCTTGGTAGGAGCGTCGCTAAAAG
>JAGCQO010000143.1 GCA_017965125.1 Paludibacteraceae bacterium | reverse complement strand
CGAGCAGAAAGTGAACACGCGTAACCCTCGTTCCACAGTGGGCACCAGCACGGAGATTTACGACTACATGAAGCTGCTTTTCGCTCGTGTCGGCAAGACATTTTCTCCTGTTTCTGGCGAGGAGGTCAAGAAGAACACCAAGGAAGACGTCATAAAGTACATTCTCAGCTTTCCGGAAGACACGAAGCTCATGCTTCTCGCGCCGGTGGTTACGCTCGAGGGCCGCACGCTCTCGCAGCAGCTCGAGGTGCTTTCGCAGCAAGGCTACAGCCGTGTGGCGGTGGGCGAAGGCGTGTTCAAGATAAGCGAGGTCTTGGAGAACGGCGACGACTACGTGGAGAAGAACAAGAAGAACATGCTGCTCGTGGTCGATAGGCTTTCGGTCAATCCCGAACCGGCTTCCATCAGCCGTATGACCGACTCCATCGAAGGCGCGTTCTACGACGGCAAGGACACTTGCGTGGTGTGGATGTACATCGACGGCGGCATAAAGAAAAAGACTTTCTCGGCGCGTTTCGAGGCCGACGGCATGACCTTCCAGACGCCTAACGAACAGATGTTCAACTTCAACAATCCGTTGGGCGCATGTCCTACGTGCCAGGGCTTCGGCAAGGTGGTCGGCATCGATGAGAACATCGTTGTGCCTAACAAGTCGCTGTCGGTTTTCGACGACGCGGTGGCGTGCTGGCGTGGCGAGGTGATGGGCGAGTGGAAAAGAGACGTCATCATGTCGGCCGAGAAGACCGGTTTCCCTATCCATCGTCCTTACTTCAAACTCACCGACGAGGAGAGGAAAATGCTCTGGGACGGCACTCCTTACTTCCACGGAATCAACGATTTCTTCAAGTTCGTACAAAACAACCAGTATAAGATACAGTATCGTGTGATGCTGGCTCGCTATCGTGGCAAGACCGTTTGTCCCGACTGCGGCGGCACACGCCTGAAAAAAGAGGCATCCTACGTCAAGGTGGGCGGCAAGTCCATAACGGAGCTTGTGTCGCTGCCAGTGACGGAGCTGAAGGAGTTCTTCGCCGCGCTCAAACTGTCGAAGTCCGACGCCGAGACGGCTCGCAGGCTTCTGCTGGAGATAAACAACAGGCTGCAGTTCCTCATGGACGTCGGTCTGGGATATTTGACGCTCGACCGTCTGAGCAACTCGCTTTCGGGCGGTGAGAGCCAGCGCATAAACCTCGCGACGTCGCTTGGCAGCAGCCTTGTCGGCTCGCTGTACATACTCGACGAGCCAAGCATCGGATTGCATCCGCGCGACACGGGCAGGCTCATAAAAGTGCTGCGTCAGTTGCAGCAGCTTGGCAACACGGTTGTCGTCGTGGAGCATGACGAGGAGATAATGCGCGCGGCCGACTACATCATCGACATCGGTCCGTTCGCAGGACGAAACGGCGGCCAGGTGGTTTATGCCGGAAACATGTCGGACATCACGCCTATGAAGGCCGCTGCGTCGCAGTCGTTCACGCTCAAGTACCTCACCGGCCAGGAGAAGGTGGAGACACCTAAGAGCCGACGCCGCTGGAGCAACTACATCGAGGTGAAAGGCGCCTGCGAGAACAACCTCAAGTGTGTCGATGTGAAGTTCCCGCTGAATGTGCTTACGGTCGTGACGGGAGTGAGCGGCAGCGGCAAGTCGTCGCTCGTCTGCGATGAGTTCTACAACGCGTTGAAACGTCACTACGGCGGTGTGGTCGATAGGCCGGTGGCGTCGGGCACGCTGAGCGGCAGCATGCGCCTCGCGAGCGATGT
>JAGCQO010000142.1 GCA_017965125.1 Paludibacteraceae bacterium | reverse complement strand
GCCATCAGCACGTTGCCTTTGAAGTTCTTCAGGGTGTTGTTGAACGCCTGGATGGACTCCATGTCGAGGTGGTTGGTAGGCATGTCGAGAACGAGGCAGTTGGCGTTCTTGAGCATCATCTTAGAGATCATGCAACGCATCTTCTCGCCTCCGGAAAGCACCGACGCCTTCTTCTGTGTCTCCTCGCCGGAGAAGAGCATCTTGCCGAGGTAGCTCTTCACGTCCACTTCGCTCATGCCAGGGGCGAACTGGTTGAGCCAATCCACGAGGTTGAGGTCGGTTGAGAAGAACTCGGAGTTATCGACAGGCAGGTAGGCTGTCGTGATGGTCTGTCCCCATGAGTATTTTCCGTTGTCTGGCTTCATTCTGTCGTTTATGATTTCGAAGAATGCAGTCATGGCACGTGGGTCGTGCGATATGAACACAACCTTGTCTTCCTTCTCGACGGTGAATGTCGCGTCCTTGAAGAGCACTTCGCCCTCCATGCTTGCGGCGAGGTCGTTCACCTCGAGTATTATGTTGCCTGGGTCACGCTCCATAGTGAATATGATGCCAGGGTATCTTCTTGATGAAGGCTTGATTTCCTCGATGTTGATTTTGTCAAGCATCTTCTTGCGGCTTGTTGCCTGCTTGCTCTTTGCGGCGTTTGCGCTGAATCGTGCGATGAACTCAAGCAGCTCGGCTCTCTTCTCCTCGGCCTTCTTGTTCTGCTGTTGCTGCTGGCGCAGAGCCAACTGGCTCGACTGGTACCAGAACGAGTAGTTTCCTGTGAAGATGGTAGCCTTGTTGAAGTCTATATCGACGATGTGTGTGCAGACAGTGTCGAGGAAGTGACGGTCGTGCGAAACGACGAGCACAGTGTTCTCGTAGTTGGCGAGGTAGTCCTCAAGCCAAGTGATGGTCTCAAGGTCAAGGTCGTTGGTAGGCTCGTCCAGCAGCAGGTTGTCTGGGTTGCCGAACAATGCTCTGGCGAGGAGCACACGCACCTTCTGCTTACCGGAAAGCTCCTTCATCTTCATGTGGTGAAGGTCTTCCTTGATGCCGAGTCCTGAGAGCAGTGCAGCGGCGTCGCTTTCTGCGTTCCAGCCGTCCATGGCAGCGAACTTTTCCTCCAGCTCAGACGCCTTGATTCCGTCCTCGTCGCTGAAGTCAGGCTTAGCGTAGAGCGCGTCCTTCTCGGCCATTATCTCCCAGAGGGTTGAGTGGCCCATGATAACGGTCTGCAGCACCTCGAACTCGTCGAACTCGAAGTGGTCCTGCTTAAGCACGGACAGACGCTCGCCTTTGTCCATGATTATGTCGCCCTTCGATGGCTGAATGTCGCCTGAGATGGCTTTCAACAATGTTGACTTGCCGGCGCCGTTAGCTCCGATTATACCGTAGCAGTTGCCCGGTGTGAACTTGAGATTTACATCCTGAAAAAGGATTCGCTTGCCAAACTGAATGGCTAAATTAGATAGTATGATCATATTATAAGTATATTCAGAATCGCAAAGATAGTCATTTTTGCAAGGTTATGCAAAGACGTTTTACGAGCCGGTCTTGTGGCGTAGTGCCGAAGAAAAATCAAGGGAAGCGTTATGGCTTCCCTTGTTTTGTTTCTGTTCATAAACGGAGAGTTTATGGCTCCCATACTTGATATTTGATCTTGACTCCGATGATGCCGTTGTCTCCTGTGCGAGTAATCCAATCCACAACATAGACGCGCGCATATCCCTTGAAATTTTCACTTTCGTATTTTAACACATAGCCATTGCCGGGGGTGGCGCTTGTTTCCTGAGCCCATCCTGTTTCTGGAACTTTCTTGATTTCAGAGATGTTTTTCACAGGTCCTACACTTGCGATTGTCACATAATCTTGCGGATACATGTTGTATGTTGCATCCCGCATCCAGAGGTTTAGCGACCCCTTGATATGCAAATGGATTTCAGCACTATAGGTTCTGTCGCCGGCATAATTGTTATGAATTATGTATGTACCGAGCTGAATGTTCGTGTATTCGTCGTCGTGTCTAATATTTGACGCTACGGTGCCTGCTGGGTCGGAGGATGTTACTGTTGCGCTTGTGTCTCTGCCTTCTTTGTCGTCGCTGCAGGATGTGGAACACAGGCAGAGTATGGTTGCCAACATCATCGCGATAAATTCAATCTTTTTCATAGGCTTTGGATTTTTAGGTGTTACAAGATTGTGTAATTGCATTAAAGATAAATTCAAATAAACAAATTACCCCCCCGAAGAG
>JAGCQO010000141.1 GCA_017965125.1 Paludibacteraceae bacterium | reverse complement strand
CCCATTCCGCAGCGAGCGCGCGAGTCAGGTTCACGACACCACCCTTAGACGCATGATACGGAGCCGAGCCAGCAATCTTATTACCCACAAGTCCGTACATAGAAGAAATATTGATAACTCGTCCGTAGCCAGCAGGAATCATCGCCTTTTTCGCAGCGGCACGAGCCACCTTGAATGTTCCGGCGAGGTCAATGTTCATCTCGCTGAAGAACTGGTCGTCGGTGATGTCCTCGGCTGGAGCTACAGCACCAGTTCCGGCGTTGTTCACGACGATGTCTATTCTGCCGAACTTGGCCATAACCTCGTCGATGACCGTCTCAACCCTCTCTGTGTCAGTGATGTCGCACTGAAGAGCGAGCGTCTCGACGTTGTAAGTGTCGGTGATTTCCTTCGCCACCTCATCGATGAGCTCCTTGCGGCGTGCGAGAGCCACGATTTTTGCGCCTTGATTAGCAAGCGCCTTTGCCATTTGAACGCCCAAGCCAGTTGAACAGCCAGTCACGATGGCCACTTGGCCTGTCAGATCAAAATAATTCTTCATATTTTTTTCGGATGAAAATTTCTTGTAATTCTTACCTTAATTATTTGAAATGCAAAATAACAATCCATACAAAAATCAAAGCAAGCAGCATAACAAAAGTTATGAAACTTTCAAGATTTTTTTAACGACGAAACAAGCCGACGACGAAGGCTACGACCTCGCGACCGTCAGCACCGTCAGCACCTCGCCTGCGACCTTGAACTTGACCTCGAACCCGGCGAAGACAAAGCCATAGACTCTGTCCGGGTCGGACTGATAGGACGGACGAGGGTCAGCCGCAAGCACCTCGCGCAGCGCATCGACCTTCTCGCCCGGGAAGTCGGCAAGAGCCTCATCGCAGAAAACGACCTGGAGCACCTTGCGCTCATAGGCGTCAACGAAGCCCGACTTGGCGTTCGGATGGGAGTCGGCGTAGGCGATGTAAGGCTTGACGTCGAACACAGGCGTGCCGTCCACGACGTCGGCGCCGGAGACATGCAGGAGCGTGCCCCGGTCCTTGGTGTGCTCCACCCTGTCGAGTCGCACCGACGACAGCCCGATGCGGTTAGGACGGAACGGCGTGCGTGAGGCAAAGACGCCGACCCTTTTGTTGCCGCCCAAACGCGGCGGACGGCAAGTCGGCGACCATTCGCCCTCGGGCACTTCCGAGAACTGCCACAGAATCCAGATGTACTCGTAGTTCTCGAGTTCCTTGAAGGCTTCCGCCATTCTGTATTCCGGCTCGAACTCGATGACCGCACTCAACGACGGCGCAAGTCCGCTCTGACGAGGAACTCCGAACTTGCTGCCGAAGTCTGTACGCACATATCCTATAGGTTTAATCTCCACGTTTACTGATAGCTATGCATTCCGGAGAAAAGGAAATTGACTCCGAAATACGTCATTAAAAGTATCATAAACGCAAATATAACAAACAAATGATAAGCCATCGGTTTAGACAGCAGATTAAACGCTTTGGAATGAACCGGAATGGCATAAACAAGAAGCGTAATCAGCGCCCAGGCCTCCTTGGCGTCCCAGCTCCAATAGCTGCCCCACGACACATTAGCCCACACGGCGCCGAGGAAGATGCCGCATCCGAGCAACGCAACCGCCGGCAGAAGCAATATCTGGTCGATGACCTGAAGGCGGCGTATAGCGCCATCGGACGACTTAGAGACAAGACGGATAATAACCGCGCCGAGCGACACAAAAGTGGCGAAAGCAAAGAGCGAGTACGAAATCATGACCACGGAAACGTGGGTGCTGAGCCACGGCGACGAAAGCACCGGCATGAGCGACGTTATCTGTGGGTTCATCGAGTTGATGGACGAGACGAGCAAAGGGAAGCCCGACAGCACGAGTCCAGCCGCCGCGAACAGCAGGTTGCGCCACGCGAAGAACTCGCTCACGACGAGCACGGCGAGCGAGATGAAGAGCATCGTCTCGTAGCCGTTAGTCAGAGGCACATGGCCGGCGATGTACCAGCGCAAGGCGTACGTCAGGGCCACGAGCAGAAGCGAGAGGGAGAGCAAGACGCAGAAGGCGATGTTCAGCCTGCGGTACTGCACGCCCTTGACCACCGACATCACAAAGAAGATGAAGGCGATGAGCCCCAGCGTCAGGTTGACCTT
>JAGCQO010000140.1 GCA_017965125.1 Paludibacteraceae bacterium | reverse complement strand
ACACCTTGTTCACGACCGACCCGACAGTGGAAAATCACCTTGCCTACTGGTGGTTGCGACGCAGCCTCGACGAGCCCCAAGTCGAGGAGCTGTGCGGAGAAATGCGCATTGTCATGTGCGGCGGGCTGAGGGTCGTGCTGCTTCCTCCGGGCGTAAACCTGAGGGGCGCGACAGCAGAACCGATGGAGGTGGATGTCATTGTCGTCGGGGGCGGCGTCAAGGCCTATTACGAGGATTTGCGGCGGCTGTTCCGTTTCGACGAGGTTGTGTTGGCGCCGTCGGTTAGCAGGAAGACGGTGGCGAAGTTCACTGAGCTTGGGGAGAAAGACGGCAAAAAGATATGGAGCATGTATCAAAAAGGAATGTATTTATGCGAATAGGTATGAATTATAAACTAAAACCTGTATATTCGCAAAGGATTCTGCGCTATATTTTAAACACTTAACTCCACAAAAGAAAGCACATGCCGTGTTACAAATGCTTAAATAGATTTATTCTTGCCAAGTTATTTGTATATTTGCTTTCGCTTAAAAATCATGATAAGTAAAGTAATATCAGAAGATAAGATATCAGCCGCGAAAGAGCTGATATACGAAGCTCAGAAGATAGCTATAATTACCCATACTTCGCCAGACGGCGATGCGATGGGCTCTGCTCTTGGCATGTTTCAGTTCTTGAAGCAGTTGGACAAGGACGCCACGGTGGTTTTCCCGGATGATTGTCCGGGCGGATTCGAATGGATGCCCGGCATGGACGAGGTGTTGATTCACAGAAGCCAGACCGAGGCTTCGGAAGCCGCTCTCGATGGCGCCGACTTGATTATTTGCCAGGATTTCAATAGTACAAAGAGAGTTGCATCGGCACAGCCGGCGCTCGAAAGGTCGAAAGCGAAGAAGTTGCTGCTGGATCATCACCTTGAACCGATAAGCGACTTCGACGTCGCCATCGAGTATCCGGAGATGGCTGCCACATGCGAGGTCGTTTTCCGACTTATCTGCAGAATGGGCCACGCCGAGGACATCACGAAAGAGGTTGCCGAATGTCTTTACACAGGATTGATGACCGACACGGGCAACTTCACTTACAGCAGCAACAACATCGAGCTCTACTACATAGTGGCGGAGCTTATGAAAAGAGGCATAGACAAAGAGGAAATATACCGCAGAGTGAACAACAACGCCAAGGAGAGCCAGATGCGCCTCAGAGGCCATTTGCTGAAGGACAACATGAGACTCTATCCGGAGTACCATGCGGCCATAACGACACTCGACGGCAAGGAGAAATCCGAATATTCCTACGAAAAAGGCGACACAGAAGGCTTTGTCAACGAGCCGATGAAAATCAAGGGCATTGACATCTCTGTGTTCTTGAGCCAGGACAAGGATAAAATAAAATTATCGTTCCGCAGCATAGGAGACATACCTGTGAATGTCGTCGCGTCGAAGTATTTCGGCGGCGGAGGACACAAGAATGCCGCTGGCGGTGAGGCTTACTACATAAGCCTGGAGCAGGTCAGAAGAAAGGTCGAGGAGATACTCCCTGAAATCTGGGGCGGACGAGGTGAAAACGTAAAATAGAAAAACAACATAAACTAAACGCAATGAAGTATTTGATAATCTTGGGCGACGGAATGGCTGATGAGCCGATCCCTGCATTAGGAAACAAAACACCTCTGCAGGCTGCTGACACTCCGACGATGGATATGCTTGCGGCTAACGGAAGATGCGGATTGCTTTACACTGTGCCGGAAGGCTACCATCCAGGCAGCGAAATCGCTCACCTCTCGCTTTTAGGCTATGATGTGGAGAAAGTGTACGAGGGAAGAGGAAGCCTTGAGGCGGCGAGCATGGGTGTGCCTATTCTCAATAACGAGATGGCGATGAGAGTGAACCTGATATGCATCGAGGACGGAAAGATAAAGAACCATTCTGCCGGACATATCACCACAGAAGAGGCCAACGAGCTTATACAGTTCCTGAACAAGGAGCTTGGCAACGACGACATACAGTTCTACACTGGTGTCTCATACCGCCACTTGCTGAAGATAAAGGGAGGAAACAAGAACTTGTCATGCACTCCGCCTCACGACGTGCCGGGTGCCGACTGGAAGAGCGTGCTCGTGAAGCCAACGACTCCAGAGGCAAAGGAGACTGCTGATTTGCTCAACGACTTGATAACAAAATCTCAGGCTATACTTGAGAGCCACCCTATAAACGTGAAGCGCAAGGCTGAAGGCAAGGACATGGCTAACAGCATCTGGCCATGGTCGCCGGGCTATCGTCCGCACATGCAGACACTGCTCGAGACTTACGACTTCAGAAACGGAGCGGTCATCTCGGCTGTTGACTTGATAAAGGGCATCGGTACTTATGCCGGCCTGAAGGTCATCGAGGTCGAGGGCGCTACAGGACTTTATGACACAAACTACGAAGGCAAGGCGCAGGCTGCCATCGAGGCGCTCAAGGACAATGACTTCGTGTTCCTGCACATCGAGGCGAGCGACGAGGCTGGCCACGCAGGTGACGCCGAGCTGAAGAAACTCACGGTGCAATATCTCGAGGACAGAGCTGTGAAGCCTATCTGGGAGGAGGTCTCAAAGTGGACGGGCGACGACCAGGTTACGATAGCCATTCTTCCAGACCATCCGACATTCTGCCGCACGAAGACCCATTCGAGCGACCCTGTGCCATTCCTGATTTATCGTCCGGGAAGCAAGCCAGACAAGGTTCAGAAATACGATGAGGAGTCGGTGAAGGAGGGCTCGTATGGCACACTTTACGGCAACGAGTTCATGAACGCCCTTACTCACACAAGCTCATTCACTGTGGGATACAGAAAGATGAAGAGCGCACTGAAAAAGAAGTGGGGAAGCTAAGATTATAAAACAAACATTTTGGCCGCACACACAGCGAGCCGATAATATTCGATAAAGATGAAATATTACAGCACAAACGGCAAGGCAGCTCAGGCAACGCTTGAGGAAGCCGTAGTAAAGGGACTGGCAAGCGACAAGGGCTTGTTCATGCCTGAGAAAATAAAGTCTCTGCCAAAGGAGTTCTTCGACAACATAGAGAACTTGTCATTCCAGGAAATCGCCTACAAGGTGGCAGACGCTTTCTTCGGCGAGGATGTTGATGCCGAAAGCCTCAAAAAGATTGTGAACGAGACTCTCAGTTTCGATGTTCCTGCGGTCAAGGTAGAGGATAACATCTATTCTCTTGAGCTGTTCCACGGACCAACACTGGCGTTCAAGGACGTCGGCGCAAGATTCATGTCTCGTCTTTTGGGCTATTTCATAAGAAAAGAGGGCGCAGGCGAGGTGAATGTGCTTGTGGCCACTTCGGGCGACACAGGAAGCGCCGTGGCAAACGGATTCCTTGGCGTTGACGGCATAAAGGTGTTTGTGCTTTATCCGAAAGGAAAGGTCAGCCCTATACAGGAGTGCCAGTTCACGACTCTCGGCAAGAACATCACAGCCATCGAGGTTGACGGAACATTCGACGACTGCCAAGCGCTTGTCAAGAACGCATTCATGGATCAGGACCTTAACGCGAAGTTCAAACTGACTTCGGCTAACTCCATAAACGTAGCGCGATTCCTCCCTCAGGCGTTCTACTATTTCTATGCTTACGCTCAGCTCAAGAAGGCAGAGCAAAACAAGGATTTGGTGATATGCGTGCCAAGCGGAAACTTCGGAAACATCACTGCCGGACTCTT
>JAGCQO010000139.1 GCA_017965125.1 Paludibacteraceae bacterium | reverse complement strand
GTTTACCCCCGCCGGCATCACTGACGGCGGCGTGAGCTCTTACCTCACGTTTTCACCCTTACCCGCAAGCGGGCGGTATCCTTTCTGTGGCACTTTCTGTCACGCTCTCGCGTGCCTTCCCGTTAGGAAGTATGGCGCTCTGTGTTGCCCGGACTTTCCTCTCCCAACAAGTGGCAGCGACAGACCGGCCTACTGTGTATTACAAACGCAAAATTAATTATTTTCAGCAAAAACAGCCACAAGATGCCAAACGTTTATTCAAAAACGCAAGAAAACATCTTAAACTTATTTAACAAGCAAGTTTTAATCAATAACTACGGCAACACCCCTCCCACTCAACGTTTCCCACGCTTTTGCATAACCATAAAATATAACAGCAAAAAACTTGACATTCGACACAGAATTTCTTACCTTTGTACGATTTTTCTCACAATAGCACCTTTTTATAAGTATAGATGAGACAACTTAAGATAACAAAGTCCATAACTAACCGCGAGAGCGCTTCGTTGGACAAATACCTGCAAGAAATCGGTCGCGAGGACCTTATCACTGTAGAAGAGGAAGTTGAACTTGCACAGAGGATCAAGCAAGGCGACAGAAAAGCCCTTGACAAACTGACCAAGGCGAACCTGAGATTCGTTGTCTCTGTGGCAAAGCAATACCAGAACCAGGGACTTAGCCTTCCCGACCTCATAAACGAAGGAAACGTAGGACTGATAAAGGCCGCCGAGAAATTCGACGAGACAAGAGGTTTCAAATTCATCTCATACGCAGTGTGGTGGATCAGACAGTCAATCCTCCAGGCTTTGGCTGAGCAGTCAAGAATCGTGAGACTGCCTCTGAACCAGGTGGGTTCGCTGAACAAGATAAGCAAGGCACTTTCAAAGTTCGAGCAGCAGCACGAGAGAAGACCATCTTCAGAGGAGCTGGCTAACGAGCTCGGCGTGGACGAGGGAAAAATCTCCGACACACTGAAAGTCGGCGGAAGACACATCTCTGTTGACGCACCTTTCGTCGAGGGCGAGGAGAACTCACTTCTCGACGTGCTCCAAGACTCCAACTCCCCTAATGCCGACAAGGAACTCATCGACGAGTCGTTGGCTAAGGAGATAGACAGATCTTTGGCGACACTGACCGAAAGAGAGAGCGACATCATAAAGATGTTCTTCGGAATCGGCTATCAGGAAATGACGCTCGAGGAAATCGGCGACAAGTTCGGACTCACAAGAGAACGTGTAAGACAGATAAAGGAAAAGGCAATAAGACGATTGAGAAACAACTCAAGAAGCAAACTGCTGAAGACATACTTGGGATAAAAAATCCAGGTCATACGAAAAAGCAAGTCCATCGGACTTGCTTTTTTTATATATTTGTAAAAATCTTGAATTTTAAAAAATGGTCGAGACAGTCAGAACCCTCATAAGCCAACTAATAAACACATACCCTTGGTGTGTAACTTTTTTCTCATTCGTATTAGGCTTCACATTGATGCCTATAGTCATGAAGGTTTCCATAAAAAAGCAACTCGTTGTAAAACCCAACAAAAGATCGTCGCACATAGGCCGAATACCTAACGTCGGCGGCATGAACATCTTCTCGACATTCTTCATCACGTTCCTTATATGCGCCATTCCGCCTGTGATTTTCTCATCATTCACAGCCAACGAATACAACCCCAACAGCCAGCTTGCATTAGCAGGATTCTTCACCATTTTCATGGTCGGATTCATCGACGACATGATAGACATCTCGCCTAAAAGCAAGTTCATAGGCGAATTCCTTTCCGCTTTCATCATCGTGGTGCTGGCTGGCGTGAGACTGACCCACTTCCACGGATTCCTGGGCATCTCCTACATCGACTCCGACCATATCTGGATGAGCTACATAGCGTCGGTTTTCCTCTTTGTGTTACTGACCAACAGCATAAACCTGATCGACGGTGTGGACGGACTCGCCACAGGAATGGGAATCTTGATAAGCCTTTTCTTTGGCATCTACTTCCAGACCACAGGCGCATACGAACTGACAAACAACAACATCTCGGCAGCCAACTCGCTGACGAACCTTTCGATAATGGCGTACACGCTGATAGGCGCGCTGTCAATTTTCTTCATCTATAACGTCTTCGGCGGCACCAGCAAAAACAGAAAAAGAAAGATGTTCAGAAGGAAAATATTCATGGGCGACTCCGGCTCACTGCTGCTTGGAGCGATAATCTATGTTTTCGTCATCTCCTTCTGCCAGTACAACGTCAGCCAAGACATAGCAAAACAGCTAAGCCCATACTACGTGAACGCATCGCCAGCCGTAGCATTCTGCGCTCTGGCCGTGCCGCTCTTCGACACACTGAGAGTGATGATAACAAGAATCAAGAAAGGCGACTCCCCTTTCAAAGCCGACAAGAACCATGCTCACCACCTGCTGCTGTCGTTAGGCATGAAGCACTGGCAAGTGACCGTCACACTCATCTCTGTGAACGCCACATTCATCATAATAGGAATACTCGGAAAGAACCTTCCTAACTGGGAGCTCGGAGGTATCACAGTGCTGCTCGCCATAGCATACACATTCCTGATGTGGAGAGTCGTCGATGTCAAGAAAAAGAAGGCGAAGCAGAACGACTAACCTTTGAATATAAAGAAGACGGCAGCGACCAGGAACGCGAAGCCGATGACATGGTTCAGCTTGAGGTGATAATCAAAAAACATCATGTTGAAAACCACGAAAACGACAAGCGTTATAACCTCCTGAATCACCTTGAGATGAAGAAGCGAGAACGGCCCGCCAAGCTGCTCTGAACCAATCCTGTTTGCCGGAACCTGGAGCGAATACTCAAACAGCGCCACAAACCAGCTCAAAAGCACAATCGCATAAAGAGGCAGAGCCTTGAACCACGACACATTCTTCAAAGCGATGTGACCATACCAAGCCAATATCATGAAGATATTAGAGCACACTAATAACAATACGCAGAAAAAACCTCGTCCCATACTTATTTTTTTACCGCGCAAAAATACAATAATATAACGACAAAAACTCAAAAATTGACTATCCGCATAAAGCGTTTATCCTTATATTTGTGAATTGTATTCTTATTCAAAACAACTAACTTATTTAAGAAAATGGCAAAAGTTTTAATCATAGGTGCAGGAGGTGTTGGCACTGTAGTAGTAAACAAGGTAGCGCAACACTCTGATATTTTCACAGACATAACTGTCGCAAGCAGAACACTTGAAAAATGCCAGGCTCTGGCCGACGATGTGAAGAAACGCACCGGAGTTGAAGTGAAAGCAGCTTCTGTTGACGCTGACGACGTGAACCAGCTCATAAAACTTTTCAACGAGATAAAGCCAGAAATCGTCATCAATGTGGCATTGCCATACCAAGACCTCACCATCATGGACGCATGTCTCGAGTGCGGCGTGAACTACCTCGACACAGCCAACTACGAGCCAAGAGACGAGGCGCACTTCGAGTACTCATGGCAATGGGCATACAAAGACAAGTTCGAGAAAGCCGGTCTGACAGCCATCCTTGGCTGCGGTTTCGACCCGGGTGTGAGCGGCATTTACACAGCGTACGCAGCAAAGCATCACTTCGACGAGATTACCCATCTGGATATCGTTGACTGCAACGCCGGAAATCATCACAAGGCAT
>JAGCQO010000138.1 GCA_017965125.1 Paludibacteraceae bacterium | reverse complement strand
TTAGGGGTGGAACGAAAACTCGTAATTAGGCAAATATAACAAAATAGATGGAAAAAGGAAAGGCGGTGGAGCGACGCGAGGCAAAATATTCATGTATCGGATGCTCCGGCTTTATTACCTAAACATAATTTTTTCTCTATATTTGACCCAACAACAAAAAAGGCGAAGACATGAAGAAAGTGAGAATCACGGCTGTGAGAAAGGTCGAGCACAAGGACCTGATGGAGAAGTACGAAAACAAGATAGAGCACACTTGCGACGTGGCAGAGGGCATGTCGTGGATAAGCGTGGACGGAGAAAAGCCCGATGGATTGTGTGGCGAGGCGTGGAAATCCATGAGGGAGTTTGTCGTGACGCTTGCCAACGGCGGCGGTGATTTCTTCGATGGATGGATGAAAAACAAGCACAGTGCCATGATAAGCTGCAACGACGGCTTCCGCCCGGTCAGCTTCCTTATAGAGGCACTCGATTAATCGTGCCTTTCCCCTTTATCGCTTTATGAAATCGTTGTGGAGGTACTGTGCATAGGCCTCGGCAAAATGCACGATGGAATCGTTAGCTACGCCGTCTTTCTGGAAAATGTAGCTGCGCTGTCCGTTGTCTATGTTTGAGTAAAACGCTTGCTCCGGCGACACGAATCCCCATCCGTCTGGACGGAAGAAGAAGGCGAATTCCCGCGCGCTGTCGAACATGCTGTGCGAATAACAATCTGTGCCTTCCGGCAGTGGGCTACTGAAGCGCAACTGCTCGCGGAGAGTGGCATAGAGGTCGGTCTGCGAGCATATCTTATCGACAAAGCGACTTTCTTTCACCACACCGCCGGTCCATATCATCGGCACACGATACGACGACAGTTCGTAAACCGACGACGACGGCTCGGGCAGCAGGGAAGTGTGGTCGGAAGTAATCACCACAAGCGTGTTTTCCCATGCCGGCGACTTCCTCAGATCCTCGATGAATGCGCCGAGACAGCTGTCGGTGTAGGCTGCGGAGTTCAGGTAATTGTCCGATTGCGTCGTGCCTTTCACGCGTCTGAAGTGTTCTGGCACATCGAACGGCTCGTGGCTGGATATGTTGTAAACCATCGTGAAGAAAGGCGTTTTCATCGACTTAATGTCCTTGCTCAAACGTGAGTAAAGGAACTCGTCGGGCGCTCCCCATTTCTGCGCCGTAGATTGCGCGATAGGGAACGACGACCTCTCGACGATGTTCTTTATGCCGCTTTGCAGCAGCAGTATGTTGGTGTTGTAGAAGTTGATGTCGCCACCGTAATAGAATGACATGTCGTAGTCGTTCTCACCGAACATTTGAGGGAGGAACGTGACTGACTTTATCTTCTCGGCGAACTCCAGAATCGATGAGGCTTTTATCAGAGCCGGGAACGCACCGAGCAACGCCGAGAGGCCTCTGTCGGAGCGTGTGCCGGTGGCGTAGAAGTTGGTGAAGGTGATTCCCTCGTTGCAATATCTGTTGAGGTTCGGCGTCAGGTTCTTGATTACTTCGTTGTTTTCATCGAAATAATTATGTGAAATGCCGTGCGCGGTGTCGAATTCGTCGTTCGCCTTAGCCAGCGGGTAGATGACCTTGTTGGAGAATGACTCCAGAATGACAATCACGACATTGACCGGCTTGCCGTTTGCCTCGACGACCAAATATGTCGAATCGGCCGATGAAACCACAGCGTTTTTCATTATCCTTTCAGCCTCCTCGTCGTCCATGTAGTTCAGCGGATTCTTGTCGTAGGTGTTATGGGTAAGCGCATGGAAGAATGACCAGAAGTAATTGTAGGCGGCGTGGTTGGCGTAGGTCTTGTCGCTGAAATAGACGGAATTGAAGTTCAGCGGCGCCGTGTCCACTCCGCCACGTATCGGAAGGATGAGAAGTGCGGTGAAAAGGAGCATCAGCGGTGTGGCTTTGTACCATTTCGTCGAAGAATCGAAAGGCTTGTTGGCGACGACTTTCGAATAAAGCAGATAAAACGCGAAAACTATGAGCGCGATGGCGAGGAACGAGAGCACGAGCTGCAGATTGCTGACCGACGAGACGACCGCCACAGGGTCACCCAAATACGGGATGACCTGAGAGTCGAGGCGAGTGCCCCACGAAGGGTAAAGCGACAAGTCGGCAAGCCCAAGGATGGTCAGCGGAATGAGAATCACAAGTGTGTAAACCTTTGTCGCTTTGTGAATGGCCTTAGGGAAGAGCGGCGCGAGTGTGAGCATAACGCCCGGAAGCAATGACAGATAGCCGGCGGCGGAAAGGTCCATCTTCAGTCCGTGGAGGAATACGTCGAGAATCTCGCCAGTAGAAAGCGCAGCCGTGAAACTATGGTTGGCGACAAGGAAAATGGCTTTGAACACAACAAAAAACAGTACCCAGAAAAGGTAGTTCTTGACAAAGAAAAAAGATAGTCTCCTCATAGGAAAAGTGATTTATGACTGCGTTTGAAATGCAAAACTAATAATAAATAACTACTTTTGTTTCTTATAATTTTAAGCACGTAAAAAACTGATTATGGCGAAAGTACTTGTAATAGACGATGAAAAGAGCATAAGGAACACATTGAAGGATGTGTTGGAGTATGAAAAGAACAACGTCGATCTTGCTGACAACGGCATCGACGCGCTCAAGAAAGTGAGCGAGAATACATACGACCTGATATTCAGCGACATAAAGATGCCGGAAATGGACGGAATCGAGGTGCTGCAGAAAATCAAGGAGATAAACGACGAGGTTCCGGTTGTTATGATTTCCGGACACGGCAACATAGAAACTGCCGTTGAATGCATCAAAAAAGGCGCGTTCGACTTCATCGAGAAGCCTATCGACCTCAACCGCCTGCTGGTGACCATGAGAAATGCGCTCGACAAGACGACGCTCATGACAGAGACGAAGGTGCTGAAGAAAAAGGTCGATAAAAAGTACGAAATGATCGGTGCGTCCGACGCCCTGCAGAAGGTGAAGGACTTAATCGACAAGGTGGCGACCAC
>JAGCQO010000137.1 GCA_017965125.1 Paludibacteraceae bacterium | reverse complement strand
GATTTGCCACCACCACCAAGATTTGTTTGTATTTGTCATAACATGAAACGCTTTCTATTTTTCAATTGCAAAGGAATAGATTAATTTTAAAAAAACAAACAGAAACAGATATTTTTTTTTCGAAAGGGCAAAAAAAAATCCGCTGACATAATCAACGGATTGGAATTCATTATATATAATTGTTTGGGAAGATTTAAGTGTGTGTATTCTTCGTTAATTTTTACAATGCAAAAATACACAGGGCACTCCCCTAACCCATTGAAAATAACAATCAATTTATATAATTATCGGACTAAAATGAGGCTCAAAAAATTGTACAATTCGGTCATTTATCAACAGTAAACTATTGATAATCAACACTAACATCGTTCTATTCAAATTATACAATTGGCTTTTCGCGATGCGAAAAAAAGACTTTTTTCCGACGGAATTATTCCACTCCGTACATCATGCGTTTGAGCAGCGGACAGAGGGCGAGCAGAAGCACAGCAGCCACAGCAGCCATCACGGCGAACAGAAGGAAGAACGTGTCGAGCGCGTCGATAGTGACGCCACAAAAGACAGCCGGTTCAGAGTTGGGCGTTGGCAACAAAGTTGCCAACTTGCCCGCCAGAATGTTCGAAGCGGCATTGCTCATAAACCAAACGCCCATAAGCAGCGAAGCCAAATGCTTGGGCGACAACTTATTGACCATCGAGAGGCCAATCGGCGAGAGACTAAGCTCGCCGATGGTATGAATGAAGTACAGCGCCACAAGCCAGAACATGCTTACTTTGGCCGTAGTATCGACATTGTGAGTGCCCACGGCAATGACAACGTAGCCTATGGCGAGCAGAAACAGGCCAATGGCCTGTTTCACAGGTGATGCGGGCTCGAGGCGGCGCTTGGCCAGACGTTCCCACAGCAGCGCCATAATGGGCGCAAAGCAGACTACAACGATAGGGTTAATGGACTGGAACCAAGTGGTTTTGAACTCACAACCCAGCAAAGTGCGGTCGACCTGCTTGTCGGCAAAGATTGTGAGCGACGAGCCAGCCTGCTCGAAAGCGCTCCAGAAGAAGATGACAAACAGCGCTATGATATAAATGACGCCAATGCGGCATTTCTCGATACGCGAGAGGCTGCGGTCGGTGATGATGAAGAGCGGCAGTGCGATGGATATGGCATAGATGGCCGCCGAGGTGTAGTCGTTGAGGGCGAGAAGCGAGCCGCTGTCGGCGAAGAGGGTGTCGGACGCGAACAAGATGAAGAGTCCGACGGCGATGGCGATGCAGAACACGACCCTGAGAGGCGAATTTTTCACACGGACTTTTTGCTCGGTTTTTGCCTCAGGCTGAGCAACTTTCTTATGCGGCAAGCCGATAGGCTTGCCGTCGAAAGTAACAAGATAGCGGTTTTTGAACAGTACAAAGACGGCCACCGAGAGCAGCATGGCGACGCCAGCCGAGAAAAAGCCCCACTTGAAGGGCGACAGGTCGTTCCAACTGCCCTCGCCCAGCGTGCCGCAGACAAAAGGCGCTATGAAGGCGCCGACATTTATGCCCATATAAAATATGGTATATGCCGAGTCTTTGCGATGGTCGGCAGGCGCGTATAGGTCGCCGACCATGGTGGATATGTTGGGTTTGAAGAAACCATTGCCAAGTATGAGCGCCACGAGGCCAGAGAGCAACAACGCTGTAGCCAACGAGTTATCGACGCTTGCGTCGATAACACCGCCTTCGGCAAAAATGGACTGACGGACAAAGCAAGCACTTGCAAAGAGAAGGAACTGCCCGAGAGCCATAATAAGTCCGCCAACAACGATAGAACGGCGGTTGCCCCAATAACGGTCGGCGATGTAACCGCCCAAGAGCGGCGTGAGATAGACAAGACCTGTGTAAGAGCCGTAGATTTGCGACGAGACCTTCTCGTCGAAAAAGGCGGCCACAAGGTAAAGCACAAACAAAGCGCGCATGCCATAATAGCTGAAGCGCTCGGCCATTTCGGTAACGAAAAGAAGATAGAGGCCTTTGGGGTGTTTGTTTATCATATTCATTTTCAGCGTCTTTCGGAAAGATATGAGTTATTTTTGATAATTATCATTTT
>JAGCQO010000136.1 GCA_017965125.1 Paludibacteraceae bacterium | reverse complement strand
TTACAGATATGGCATTATCCAACATAGAGAAACACTACAACAAGCACCCGGAGGACCTGCGACTGCTGAGAAGACATGGCATCGTGGAGTTTGAAACGACAATGTATCAGTTGCGTAAGTACTTGAGCCAAGGGCAGTTTCTGCTTGACATCGGCGCAGGCACAGGACGATATACGTCGGCACTGATGGCTGAGGGCTACAAGGTGAAGGCAGTGGAGCTTGTGAGGCGCAACATCGACGTGTTTCTCAAGCGAGAGCCGACTGCCGACGTGGTGCAAGGCGATGCGCGGAACATGCCTTTCTTTGCCGACGGCATTGCCGATGTCACGCTTATGCTGGGGCCGCTTTACCACCTGATAAACGAGGAGGAGAAGCTGAAGGCGCTGAATGAAGCCAAGCGTGTGACGAAGCCCGGTGGCATCATCTTCGTGGCTTACCTGATGAACGAGTACAGCATCCTTTCTTACTGCTTCGACGAGGACAGGATAGGGGAGCTCTTGGCGAAAGGGCAGGTGGACAGCAATTTCCACATCCGGGCGCAGGAAGGCGAGCTGTATGACTATCTCCGAATCGAGGATATTGACCGACTTAACGAAAAGGCCGGGCTGGAGCGAGTGACCATCTTTTCGCCCGACGGCGCGGCCGACTACATGCGCACACGCCTTAACCGTATGAGCGACGAGACTTTTGCGCATTTTATTGAATATCAGAAATGTATCTGCGAACGTCCTGACCTCATAGGCGCAGGCAGTCATGTGGTGGACGTCGTGAGGCGACCGTAAAGGAGAATGTTTTTTGGATATATGAAAAAAGCGAACTGAGAGAATCAGCTCGCTTTTTGTTTATGGATTTGCGTTGTTTACTTCCTTCCCTTGATGATGTCGTCGAGTACGGCAGGCTCGTTGTTCTCGTAGAATTTCGGATCGATTTTCAGCACTTTCTCGTACATGACTTTCGCGTTCTTATAGTCGCCGAATATGGCGTAAATCTCGCCCTTGGAGTCGTACCAGTTAGGGTTCTTTGGGTCTATTTCGATGTTCTTGCTTATCAGCGAGAGCGCTTTGACTTTGTTAGGCGCGAAGAACTTGCCTTTGGCGTAGGCGTAGGCGAGCTGGTTGATGGCTGAAGGCTCGTTCTGTGCGGCGGCGCGCTCAAACCATACCAAGCCCAGCTCCTCGTTCTGCTCGACTCCGCGCCCCAGCATATAGCACTTCCCGATGCAGAACTGGGCGTCGGCAAATCCGTTGTCGGCCGACTTCAGGAACCATTTCGCGGCTTCCACATAGTCCTGCTGCAGTCCGCATGTGCCTTGCTCGAAGTTGATGCCCAGGTTGTATTGCGCCACCCTGTTGCCTTGCTCTGCCGCCTGACGATAGAGCAGCAGTCCCTTGGCGCAGTCTTTCTTTGTGTTGGTGTAGTAATAGCCCATGTTGCACAAAGCCCCGTCGTATCCGTCCTCCGCGGCCTTTTCGAGCCACTTCAGCCCCTTCTTGTCCTTGCCCATGTTCATGTACAGGTTTCCAAGGTTATACTCCGAGTAAAGGTGGTTTTGCTTTGCGGCTATCAGGTAGTATTTCTCAGCTGCCTTCAGGTTGGTCTTTACGCCCTTTCCGCTATGGTAAAGGAGAGCGAGGTTGTTGCATGCGGCAGGGTAGTTCTGTGCGGCTGCTTTTTCATACCACTTTGCCGCTTCCTCGTAGCTTTGCGTCACACCTTCGCCGTTCTCGTGCATCAGTCCCACTTCCCATTGCGCTTCGGCGTTTCCTTCGTGCGCTTTCTTTATCAATTCGAGGCGTTGTTCGGGCGTTCTTCCGTAGCCTGCGAAAAGCAGTGCTGTCATGGCTGCCGTTATCAATGCGATTTTTTTCATGTTGTTATGTGTTATCGATTTTTCTTTCGTTCACAAAAATAGGTCTTTTTGTGAAATATGCTTTAGTTTTTAATTGTAATGTTTTTGGCATCGTTGCCATTATCCTTTGTGTGAAACAAAAAAAGGCAAGTCGTGAAACTTGCCTTTGGGGTGAAACACGCATCTAGTGTTTTAATACAGGATGTATGTCTTTGTTGTTCTTGTTTTTACGTCGCCCGACGCTTCTTGGTTTGTTGCGTTTCTGGCGTCCTCTGCCGCTTTCTTCGACGACTGTATCGCAGCCTTCCTCATCTGGATATCATCTTCGGTCACGATGTTGTCGTTAAGGAATTTTTCCGCTTTTGGCTCGGCCTTCTGACCGTTCTCCTGCTTTTTCGGCTCGGCCTTCACGAACTTCAGTTTTCTTTCCTTCGTCGGGTCTATGTCCTCGAGGTTGTAGAGCTTTATGGCGTTAGGCACTACGCATTCCACCATTCCTCTTTCGTTTATCCTTCGTGCTATGCTTTCCCAGTCGTTTATGCCGTCTATTTCCTTGTACGAAAGCAACTTGGCCTTGCCCGGCTGACCTTTGTAGAGATACAGTCCGTGTCTTGCCGCCACGTTTATTGTTCCTATGGTTATCACGTTGAAATCCACCTTCTGGTCTTCGAGCATCGCCAGCAGGTCCTCGGTCTGCTCAGCCACGAGCGAGCTGCCTTCCATCAGTGCGAGCGCTGCGCTTCTGTAGTTGTCGTTCCAGAACTTTTTGTCTCTTTTCTTTCTGCTGTCGCCTCTGTTGCCGTTGAAAGCCAGCTCCACGATTTCCGCCTTGCCGCCCAGCTCTATGATTGAGTCTCTGAGCTGCAGTGCCTTGGTCGAGAACTTTCCGCTGTCGGCTATTATGATGTAGTCGGATGTGCCGCTAATGACGCCCTTGGCTGCGCTGGTGTCCTTCAGTCCGTTGAGTCCTATGCCGAGGAATCCGCGCATCATGAGTCTGTTCATCTTCTCGCTCTGCTTGTTGAACGTGGTTTTCTCGCCGTAGTTCTCTCTTGTCAGCCTTATGTACTTGTTAGGCAGCGCTTCCGATGTGTGGTACGACGTGAGCATCTGTCCGGTAGGCGAGCACTGCAGCTTTCTCGAGTCCATCGGGATGGCTTCGAGCATTTCCTCTGTCAGTGTCTTGGTCTTCACGTTCAGTTCTTGCCTGAAGAACATCGTCGCCTTCTCTCTCTTGGTCTCGGTTATGCCGTGCTCGCTTTTCTCCGAGAAGAAATTGAAGTTCTTTTTCGCCTTGAGTGTTGTGTATATCTTCTTGAGCTCGTTGGCTCCGTCCTTCGCGCCTTCGAAGTCGATGAAGTCCTGTGTGCCGCTCATTATCAGTGTCGGTCTTGGCGCATTTATTATGAACAGGTCGCTTATCTCGATTTCGTTCTTCATCTCGCCGGGAATCCATTGGCATGGGTCGTCCGGACCGTATTTCTCCATCATGTTTATTCTTCTCGTGAACCATGAGCAGCAGCAGATGGCCTTTATCCTGTTATCCACCGCGCCGAGATATGCGGCTTGCGCTCCGCCGCCCGAGTTGCCCATGACGCCGATGTTGTCCTTGTCGATTTTCACGCCGTTTATCTTGTTGTAATACAAGACGTTCATCAGTGCGAGGTTTTCTTTCAGCTCTTCCTTCACGATGTTGTTGCCTGTGAGCACAGCGCCGGCTTGCAGCTGCGAGTGTTCGCTTGTGGCCTTTATGTTTTTCGTGGTTCCGTCGGGGTTCATCATCTGCATTCTCTCTCCTTCGCTTATAGGGTCTGGCACGAGGACTGCGATTCCGTTGCCGGCGAGCATCAGTGCTGTCATCTGGTATGTGTTGGCGCCTTTGCCTCTTTGCTCGTGGCCTGGCAGCAGCAGCACGGCAGGGTAGGTGTTGTTGCCTCCGTTGCTGTTAGGCTTGTAGAAGTTCGCGCTCATTCTGCCGTCCACGATTACTTTGTAGATGGTGAATTTCCCTGATTTCACTCTGCTTTCGATATAGACAAGCGGCTCTCTTTTCTTTGCTTCTTCTATGTCTATCCCCAGCAGTCTGGTCAGCGCTTCCTTCTTGTCTTTCTGGTACTGTGATAGCTTGTTTATGTCGTTGTCGGCTTCCTTCAACGCAGCGTCGCGTTTGGCTGTCATTTCCTTGGCTTTTTGCAGAAGCCTCTCGTATCCGAAGTCCGAAGTCTGGCTTGCAGTGTTGCTTGCGAATATCGCAGTCGCAGCAATTGCTAAGCATGTGGCCTTAAATTTCATCTTGTCTTTTTTGCTAATTTTGTCGCAAATATACAAAATCATTAATTATGGATTCAGAACTATTTCCTGTTGTAAATGAAAAAGGCGATGTGATAGGCAAGGCCACGCGCAAGGAGTGTCATTCGGGCTCGTTCCTTCTTCATCCTGTGGTGCATATCCACATCTTCAACACGCAGGGGGAGGTCTATCTTCAGCATCGCTCCATGGACAAGGACATCCAGCCGGGCAAGTGGGACACCTCGGTCGGAGGGCATATCGATTACGGGGAGGCGCGTGACGATGCGGCGCGTCGCGAGTGTCGTGAGGAGCTCGGCGTGGAGGCGGGCAATCTGGAGT
>JAGCQO010000024.1 GCA_017965125.1 Paludibacteraceae bacterium | reverse complement strand
TGACCAGAATAGAGAAGATAACCGGCGTGAAGCCTCACTTTGAGAACATCGATTGCTTAGACTATGTGTCTATGGACCGCATGTTCGCAAGCTATGGTCATATTTCAGCGATTATACATTTCGCAGCGAGCAAGGCTGTGGGCGAGAGCGTCAAGAAGCCTATACAATATTACCGCAACAACGTCAACGGCCTGATGAACATACTGGAGCTGATGCCTTTGCATGGCATTGAGAACATCGTGTTCTCGTCGAGCTGCACAGTTTACGGCCAGCCAGACAAACTGCCGGTGACTGAGGACGCGCCTACAAAGCCAGCGACTTCGCCTTACGGAAACACAAAGCAGATCTGCGAGGAGATAATCAGAGACCTGGTTCACTCAGGCGAAAGCAAGATAAAGAGCATCGTGCTGAGATACTTCAATCCTATCGGCGCTCACCCTTCAGCAGAAATCGGCGAGTTGCCACTCGGCGTGCCTAACAACCTCGTGCCTTACGTCACTCAGACCGCCATCGGACTGAGAGAGAAGCTCATGGTTTACGGAAACGACTACGACACTCCGGACGGAAGCTGCATCCGCGACTACATCAACGTGGTTGACCTTGCGAAAGCCCACGTCATAGCTGTAAACAGAATGCTGAACAACAAGCTTGACGAGGACATCGAGTACTTCAACATCGGAACAGGCAAGGGAATGTCGGTTCTTGAGCTTGTGAACCTTTTCCAGAAGGCCACAGGCGTCGAGCTGCCTTATGAGATAGTAGGTCGTCGTGACGGCGACATCGTCAAGGTGTGGGCCGACCCAGCCAAAGCCAACAACGTGCTCGGATGGAAGGCTGAGACTTCTATGGAAGACACGCTGAAGTCGGCTTGGGAGTGGGAGAAGAAAATTCACGCAAAAGAGGGCGCTGCCGCCAAGAGAGCAAGAGCGCGCGAAGCCTCGAAGCAATAAGCGGAAGATTATGATAAATAAAAAAGGAATGGCTTTTCGGTCATTCCTTTTTCGTTTTATGCGAGTGTCGTGTTATTTCCAGTTCAGGTTCCTGAATCGCTTTATTCCGCGGATGTAGTAGGCGGCGACGATAGAGTGGCGGTAGATCTCGCTTATCGGTGCGCTTGAGTCGGCGAAGGCCGCTTCCTTCTCGCGCTTCTCCGCGAACTTCTTCTTCAGCGCCTTGAATTCCGTGTGGGCTTTGTACACGCTTTTGAAGTTCTGGACATCGCCCTTCGCGAGCATCAGCAGAGCCGCAAGTCCGTCAAGCACCATTCTGATGAACAGGGTTCTGTTGACTTTTGAGCTTGGCAGGTTCTTGTAGAGCATCAGGAGGTTGTTGCGGAAGTTGAGGAACGTCTTTCTTGGGTTGCCTTGAGCCAATGTGCCGCCTCCCACGTGGTAAACGACGCTGGAAGGGATGCAGACGATTCTGCGGCCTCTGTTTTTCAGTCGCCAGCAAAGGTCTATCTCCTCCATGTGCGCGAAGAAGTCGCCGTCGAGTCCTCCGACGTTCATGTAGTCCGCCTTTCTGATGAACAAGCATGCGCCCGATGACCAGAAAACGTCCTTCTGCTCGTCGTACTGTCCGACGTCAGGCTCCACGTAGTTGAAGATTCTGCCGCGGCAGAAAGGGTAGCCGTATTTGTCTATGAATCCGCCGGCAGCGCCAGCATACTCAAAATAGTTGTCGTTTTTCTGATAAAGGATTTTCGGCTGGCATGCCGCCACATCGGGGTTGTTGTCCATGAAGAACTCGAGGGGCTTCAGCCATTCGGCGTCCACCTCCACATCGGAGTTCAGCAGAACGAAATACTCCGCATCTACCTGTGCCAGAGCCTTGTTGTATCCTTCCGCGAATCCGTAGTTTTTGTCTAAGGCTATGACGCGGACGTTGGGGTAGTTTTTCTTCAGGAATTCAAGCGAGCTGTCTGTTGACGCGTTGTCTGCGACTATGACCTCGGCGTCCATCTCGTTCACGCTATGGACGACAGAAGGCAGGAATTCTTCCATCAGCGCAGCTCCGTTATAGTTTAGGATAACGACGGCTGTTTTCATTTATACATTCCGATGGATTGTCCGTAATCGAATTCGAGGTCGAGAATGCGCTGTATGTCGCTTTCGTCGAGATTGACACCGTCGGAGTTGACGTGTTTTAGGAGATAGTCCATGAGCTGGTCCTCGTCGATTTCGACTTCCTCTTTGCCGTTGTCAGCGATGATTTCGCTTTCGTAATAGTAGTCGCACATGCAGTCGAGTGTTCTTTCCACAGCCTGCTTGCTTATGCGTTCTTTCTCGTCGTCAGAGAGGTTCTCTAAGATGTAGAGAACGGTTTCGTCGTCGCCTTCAATAGAAATGTTTCCCATTATTTATTTCGTTTTAGTGAATATGCAAATGTAGTAAGTAGTATGTTATTTTTCAACTATGTCGAAAAAAACAGGCAGATGGTCGCTGTAGCCGCTCTCGTTGTACTTGAATCCGTTGTAGGTTCTGTTTGGCTTCAGCCCTTGGTTCGACTCGATGAGCAGGTAGTCGCGCTTGAAGATGTTTCCTGAGTTCTTTGTCGCGTGTAAAGAGGCGTTTCTGTCTAAGAGCGAGCCGCTTACGATGATTTGGTCGAGCATTCCCCATTCCTTGCCGAACTTGTGCGAGCCTTCTTTTCCTTCCTCCTGGGTCTTGGCGAAAAGGTTGTACAGAGCGTCGCTTTTGACGGTTTTGCCGGGTTTTGTGGCTTTCAGCACGTCCTTCACGCGTATGTTGTCGGGGTAGTCGTTGAAGTCGCCCATTATTATGATGTTGGCTTTGGGGTTCTCTTCAAACAGCTTGTCTATCTGCTTGCGGAGCGCTTCGGCTGCCTTCATGCGTTTCCATTCCGATGACTCCTGGCCGCCTCGTCGCGAAGGGAAATGCACGACGAAGACGTTGATGATGGCGTTGTTCTTGAGTCTGCCTTGCGCATAAAGGATTTCGCGTGTACGCAGTTTGCCGTCGATTTTTATGAAGTCGGTTTTTATGGGCTCGAATTCCTTTGGCTGATAGAGCAGTGCTACATCGATGCCTCTCGGGTCGGGCGATTCTCTGTGTATGTATTTGTACTTCAGGTTTTTGAGCGGTGAGTATTCCGTCAGTCCTTTCAGCACGTAGTCGTTTTCTATCTCCATAAGTGCGACTAGCATGGGCGGATTGCCCTCGTCGATTGAGGCTATCACTTTGGCTATGCGCTGCTGCTTTCTTTCGTAACGTTCACGCGTCCAGTGGTTTTGACCATAGGGCGTGAAGTCGTCGTCGCGTGTGTTTGGGTCGTCCTGTGTGTCGAACAGGTTTTCCACGTTGTAGCTCACAAGGCGCCTTGTGTTCAGGCTTTTGTCGATTGCTTCGTCCTCGACGACGGAGTCTATGAGGTTGGTTTTGTCGTCGG
>JAGCQO010000135.1 GCA_017965125.1 Paludibacteraceae bacterium | reverse complement strand
ATTTAGCCAAAACGTCGCTCTGGCGCATGATGAGGAACTTCTCGCCATCGAGTTCGAGCTCGGTGCCGGCGTACTTTCCGTACAGCACTTCGTCGCCTTCCTCGAGAATCATCTTCTCGTCCTTTGTTCCCTCGCCTACGGCAACGACCTTGCCCTTCAGAGGCTTCTCTTTTGCTGAGTCTGGGAGGATGATTCCACTTGCTGTTTTCTCTTCAGCTTCTGCTGGCTTTACCAGTACGCGATCTGCTAATGGTTTGATTTTCATGATGTTTAATTTTTATGTTGTTAGATTTTCTGTTTGTGTCGATTTTTTTATTGACGCCGTTGTTTCTGCGAATTGCGTGCCAAATGCTTTTTGGCAGTTTTTTGTCATAAGTTGGGTGACAAAGTGTCAGTTTACGGCTTGTGAAAGAGAAATCTTGTCATGAATATGGATGACAAGGCTAAAGGTCGAATAACTTGTACGCGGCCTTGTTGTCGATGGTTTTGTGGCTGAACGTGTCCTTGCTCTTGTTTCTGAACTTGCGCCTCATGCTGGCTGCGTCTAACAGAGACTTCAATGTCCGTGGGCTTGTGAACAGGTAGAAAAGAATGTATTTCAGCAGATTGAGCAGAATTCTGTGAAAGTCACGGCAGAGCGTATATCTGCTTTCATTTTTCATCAGCATCAGATAATGATTCCTGAGCGATAATCCGTTCTGCAGGTTCTTGTCTTTTTTGTTTTTTATGGTGCTCATTATTCCGTCGCCGCTGTTCATCGTTCTGCCGTGATAGGCTATAGCGTCGGCTACGTACCAGTTCTCGAGTCCGCACAGATTCAGTCTCCAGCCGAGGTCGATGTCCTCCTTGTACGCGAAAAAGTCGCTGTCGAAGAAGTCGTTTCCTTGTTTTATGGCATTAAGCGCATTTCTTCTGTACATGCTTGCCGCGCCGCATGTCGCAAATACACGGCGAGAGGTTTCGTGCTGCCCGTTGTCTGGCTGGTTATGCCCTATGTCATAACCGTGTCTGCTGTGGTCCAGTCTTATTCCGGTGGAGTCTATAATGTCGAGCTTGGTGTTGTTCTCGAAGTCGTACTTCAACAGCTTGCCTGTCAGCGATGCGCAATTCTCGTTTTTCTCGGCAAATTCAACGAGCTTTCTGATGTATGATTTGGTGAAAACGACATCAGGATTGGCTATCAGGACATATTCGCCGTTGGTCATGCTTATGCCTTTGTTTGCTCCTGCGGCATAACCGATATTTTCATTTTCCTCGAGTTTTACCTTGTCAGTGTATGACTTTATTATCTCGACAGAGTCGTCTTCCGATGCGTTGTCTATGACAATTATCTCGGTGTTCTCGTAGTCGCTTTCGAGAATAGAATTAATGCAAGTCCTCAAAAAACGAGAACCATTCCAGTTTATTATTATTACCGAGACTTTTGGGCTCATTGCTTTTCTGTGAGTCTGTTGAGTATTTCGAGGTATTGTTCAGCCTGCTGTTTTCTTGAGAACGCAAAACCATCCTCGTGCACGTCTTGTTTGGTGCTGCCGTTGGATTTCCATTCTTCATACTTTTCCATGATGAAGTCCTCGGCTTCCTTGACAGTTTTTGCTGCCACTCCCGAATTTGTTTTCTTTATCGTCTGTTCGAGCAGATCCTCGTCGCTTTTCACGCATAGTATCGGGCGTCTGCATCCCAGCGCCTCGAAGAATTTTGTGGTCATTATGCCTTTTGTGCCGTACTCTTCGGTCTTGTTGGTAAACACAAGCGCTATCGACGATTCGTTCAGTATCCTTGGCACTTCCGTCAACTTCACAAATCCGTTTATCTCGGTGTGTTCCTCCAGATTGTGCTTCTTCGTCGCAT
>JAGCQO010000134.1 GCA_017965125.1 Paludibacteraceae bacterium | reverse complement strand
GAATGCCGCGCCAAGCAGCTCGAAGACGAGTGACACAGTCGTGGAAGTCGGCATTGTCAGCGTGTTGAAGAGGTCCAGCACTATCACGTCGGTTATCATCACTGCCACGAATACCATCATCACCTCGTTGAATGTGAAATAGTCGGGGTCGAGTATTCCGTGCCGGGCTATATCCATCATGCCGTCGCTCATCAGTGCGCCTATGATTATGCCCAGCGCCGCAATTATCATTATTGTTCTCCACTTCGCCACTTTGGCTCCTATGGCGGAGCTCAGAAAGTTCACAGCGTCATTGCTCACGCCCACGTAGAGGTCGAACAGGGCGAGGATAATCATGAACACAACAATCGTCAGAAACATTTTTTACAGGTTTTGGGTTAGTACTTTTTTGCAATCTCCACTGCAAATAAATCTCTCTTCTGTTACCCACCCGTTACACCTGTGTTACAAAAATGTTACAAAAAAAAAGCACTCCGTTTCGGGAGTGCTTTCTTTATTGTGTTGTTCGAATGTTACTGTGGTACGTTCACTGGCTTAGCGTTGGCAGGGATGTTGAGCTTCTTTCTTACCTGTGCAGTCACGTCAGGTGCGCCTGTTGCGCGGAACGACATTACCTGCTGGTCGAGGATGAAGGTGTACTTGCCTTCGTTACCCACATCGCTGATGGCGTTTCTCACTGCTGTGATGATAGGTGCCATGAGCTGCTCCTGCTTCTTCTGAAGCTGTTCGCGTGCGCTCTGCTGGAAGAGCTGTATTCTCTGCTGCAATGCGCCGATTTCGTCCTCGCGTGCTTTCAGTATTGCTGGGTCAGTGTTCTTGTCCTCTGCTAATTTCTGATATTCCTCAAGTTTCTTTTGTCCTTCCTGGTTGAGCTTGAGCAATTCGTCTTCGTACTGCTTGCTCTGTTTCTCCAACTGTGAGTTTGCGTCAGCATAAGCAGGATATACAGAAATGATTTCTTGAGTGTTTACAGTTGCGATTTTCAGTTCCTGTGCCATAACTCCGAAAGGCAGTGCCAGGAGTGCGGCGATAAAAAGTTTCTTGAGCATGTTGTTTTATGTTTTTGTTGTTTAAATTCAAACGATGCAAAAGTAGGTCAATTATTTTGAATATCCTAACTTGGCAAGCACGTGGTCTGATATGTGCACCTTTGCTACAGCGTAAACGATGCTTCTTGCCGACGACTTGTCGATGACCATCGCATATCCCTCAGCATCGGCCACGGCCTTCACTGCGGTGTAGATCTCGTCCTGTATAGGCTTCATCAGTGCCTCGCGCTTCTTGAAGAGTTCGCCGCCCTCGCCGAAGTACTTGCGCTTGAGCTCCTTTGTCGCGTTTTCCTTCTCCACGATTTCGTTCTCTTTCTTCACCTGCATTTCCTTCGACAGGAACACGAGCTCGGTCTGGTAGTTCTCATACATGCTCTTGGCCTCGGCTGCTGATGCGTCAATCTCCTTTTTCCACTTGAGTGACACTTGGTTGAGCTGCTCTGTTGCCGACTCGTATGCTGGAACGTTCTTGAGTATGTAGTTCATGTCAACGACTGCTATCGCGTTCTTCTGTGCGTTTACGCTCATTGCTGCAATGGCGCAAACAATCATTGTGAAAAATAGTTTCTTCATGGTATTGTGTTTTTTAAGTTGTTACGCTTTGTCTATTCAAATTCTGTGCCGTTTTTAGAATTCCTGGCCTATCACGAAGCTGAAGTGCGAACCGCTGTATGATGGCGTGTTCTTGACTTCGTCGAAACCGTATCCCCAATCGACTCCCATGAGTCCGAACATAGGCAGGTACAGTCTGACACCCACTCCGGCCGAACGTTTCAGGTCGAGCGGATTGAACTCGTTGAACTCGGCCCAGCAGTTACCTCCCTCGAGGAACGCCAAGGCGAATATCGTTGTCGAGCCCTTCAGCACAATAGGGTAGCGGAGCTCGAGCGAGAGTCTTGTGTACAGGTTACCGTTATATCCTCCGGTCGAGGTGTAAGGGGTGAGCGAGCCGCTGGCGTATCCTCTCAGTCCAACGACTTCGGTCGAGTAGGTCGAGTAGCTGCCCGACATACCGTCTCCTCCGACGTAGAATGTGCCGAATGGCGAGCGGCGGTCCTTGTTGTAGTAGCCGAGGAATCCGTACTCCATTCTTGTCATCAGCACGAGCTTCTGGTCTTTGGTCAGCGGTGTGAATATTCTGCCTTTGAACTTCCATTTGTGATACTCCAGCCACTTGTATTTCTCGGAGTCAGACAGCGTAGAGAAGTCTCTGTGGTCAAACAGTGAGTATGGCGGAGTGAACTCGCATGACACCGAGAACATCGAACCGGTTCTTGTGTAAATCGGGTTGTCGATGGAGCTTCGTCCGAAAGTGACGTCGAAGTTGAAGTTGTTGGCGTTACCGTCGGTCATTATGAAGTAGCTCCAGTTCTTCAGCGTGTATCTTGAGTATGACGCAGCGACCGACAGCGTGAAGTAGTCGTCAGGCCAGCTGAGTCGCTTTCCGATGCCGAGCGACACGCCGAATATGTGTATGTACTTGTCTGGGTCTATGTCGTAGGCGTAGTAGGTTCCGTATTGCGACGAGCTGTACATCGACGAATAGTAGTTGGCTGCGTACACGTTGCTTCGGCTGCTTATGCCGGACTGCATAGAGTAGAACGCCGAGAGTGTCAGCTGGTTAGGTCTCTTGCCGCCGAACCAGTTGTCGGTGAACGAGCCGGAGAACGAGGTGTAGTATCGTCCGTTGGTTGTGGCTCTGAGCGAGAGTGTCTGACCTTCTCCCTGTGGCACTATTCTGTATGTCTTAGGCTTGAAGATGTTCTGGATGGCGAAGTTGGTGAACTTCAGTCCGATGGAACCAGTGAGACCTGTGGCGCCGTAACCGAGCGACATCTCCACCTGGTCGGACGACTTGCTCTGCAGGTTGTAGTCGATGTCCACTGTTCCGTTTTCCGGATTTGGCTTTATGTCCGGAACGATCTGCTCAGGGTCGAAATATCCCATTTGGGCTATCTCTCTCATGGTTCTCATGATGTCGCTCTTGCTGTAGAGCTGGCCCGGCTTGGTGCGCAACTCTCTGCGCACAACGTGGTCGTAAACCTTGTCGTTGCCGTTTATTCCAATCTTGTTTATGACAGCTTGCTGTCCGTCGTAG
>JAGCQO010000023.1 GCA_017965125.1 Paludibacteraceae bacterium | reverse complement strand
CGACGTGAACCGCCACTTCAACAGCGTGAAGTACATAGAACATGCGCTGGACCTCTACGACGAGGAACTATTCTCTGGCAAAGAGGTGAAGGAGATGGAAGTCGTGTTCCTCAACGAGACTCTCGCAGGCACGAAGATGGCCTTCTGCAAGGAGAACGGCTTGGTGGACATAAAAAATGCCGACAACGGTGATTCCCTTTGCCGGCTATCTTTCAAATTCAGCTGATTTTATCACTTCTGATTCATGGCTATGCGCGCTTTAATCTCTAAGGTGCGCAACATGTCTTTGTAGCTGTTGTTCTTGTTCAACTGCTCCACAGACAGGTCGGAGTCTGAGTTTCCGCCCCACCTTCTGCACAGATACAAGGACTCGTAGATTCGCCCTAACTTCCACTCTCTGCACATGCGCAGCCCCACAGCGTAGTCCTCGCCGTAGCTTGTGTTCGGGAAGTTTATCTCACGGAGCAATGGCGTGTAGAACGCTCTCGGAGCCCCCAGTCCGTTTATTCTCAAAGCATTGTTATGGCCGTTCTCGTCGGTCCACTCCTTGTGGTCTATGAGCCCCGGAGGCAATATGTTCATGTCGAAGTCGGTCAGCGTGTACGAGCCAATGAGCATCGCGCATTTGTTGGCGTAAAAGCCGTCAACGACCTTCTGCAACGTCTCTGCCGACGAATAGACATCGTCGCTGTCCAGCTGCACAGCAAACATTCCGCACTTCTCGGAATGAACAGCCACGTTCCAGCATCCGCCTATGCCGAGCGTTTCAGACTCCGGCACGATGTGCACCACTCTGTCGTCATCGGCTGCCAGCGCCTCAAGTATCTGCGATGTGCCGTCGGTCGAATGGTTATCGACGACGATAACGTTGAACTTGAAGTCTGTCTTCTGCGACAATGCCGATTTGACAGCGTCCGCCACCGTTTTCTCACGATTACGCACCGGTATCACCACCGACGCCTTAAACGCGAATTTATCCTCGTCGAACTCGACGTTCTTTGTCCTCTGGCTCAGGTACGCCCCGATCTTGCGCAAATGCTCGGTGCATACGACCTCGTTCTCCTTCTGAATGTCAGCGTTTTTCTGCTTCACGTAGTCAAACTGCTTCTCGCCGCTCTTTCTGTTGTCCTCCTTGCGTGTCAAGTACAGCGGCTCGCGGAGATGAAACGGCAATGACACACGGCTCAGCGCAAGCTTCAAGTTGTAGAACGCAGCGAACTGCAGCCCGGCGATGAGCTCTCCCGACGCCTTCCTCAACGACTCCGCATCGAAGAGCAGCAAGTCGCCGAACGAGAAGTCGTCTCTCACGCTACCCTGCTGATAATCAATGTTCGGCACAATCGCGACCTTGCCTGCGTCCGACACGTAGAAGTCCGAATAAACAAAAGACGCGCCCGAATACTCCTTCGCCTGAATGAACCTCAGAGCCGATTCGTCCGAGATTTCCGGCTTCTCCTCCGTCGTGTAAAGAAATACGTATTTACTTGAAACGCCGTCAATCAGCTTGACCAAGCTGTCTGTTGACGACAGTTTATCGACGTGTGCGAACGAAAAATTCTTTTCCATAATTCTTATGCTATTTCAAGGTCCAACTTATCCGCCTTGTAGTCGTTGTAAAGGACCGACAGGCGCGCCAGGAACTTCGTGACGACCGTCAGCGCCTCCGACGTCTGCTCCGTCACCTTCTCCCCCTTCAGCCTCAAGACGAGTATGCCGTAGAGAAACGACAACGCCACGTCCATGTCATTGGCCTCAGGCTTGTTCTCCTTCGCCCTCAGCTCCGAGATGAACGGCAACGCCTTGTAGTATGCGGCCGTGTACTCGGGATATTTCATCGACATCAGCAGCGTCTTGTGCAGCGTGTTCAGCTCGTTCAGCGTGTTTGTCACCATCTGCAGATGGCCCTTCTCCCTCACGCCTTCCTTCAGCATCATGTCTATGAGGCTCTCATACCATTTCGTCAGCTGCGTCCTTTTCTCGTCGTCAAGCTGAAACCTTGATATGATGTTGGTTTTTATCTTGTCTATGTCAAATTGGAATGTCCTTATTATGTCCTCTATCTGCCACATGTAGAGTATGTACTCCGAGACATTCTCTTTCTTTTTCTGTGATGCTATAAACATATCAAATATTATTAGGAGCGTTTACGAAATCCATGTCAACATCCTCCTCGTCGTCATCGTCGAAGTTCCAGTCTTCGTCTATGAAATACATTTCCTCAGCGAAATCGTCAATGTCGCGCCTTTCCTTCTTCGTCGGTCTGCCCAATCCCTTTTGGCGTCTTGAGCTTGCCGCTAATTTCTGGAGCTCAATGAGTTCGAGCTGGTCCTTCGTCGTGACATTGAGCATAAAGTCCGGCACAAGCTTCGCGCCCATTCTGTTGTGCGCTATGGCAAGCACCTTGAACGAACATGTCACAGGCCCTTTCCTTATGCCTATCACGTCGCCCACCTTGACTGTGCGAGACGGCTTAGCGAAAGCGTTGTCAACCAGCACCTTGTTCTTCTTGCAAGCGTCGGCCGCCTTGCTCCT